>NZ_JBAXHI010000013.1:0-96662 GCF_037138995.1 Candidatus Chlorohelix sp.
GGGGCGACGCTGGATTCGCCCTTCGTCCGTTGCCCCAACCCCATGAGATTTGCGCCTCCCAACGCGATGCGCCCCTACAAAATCACCTCGCGCCCTTGCCCAAACCCCTTTGAGAACCGTTTTATAGAGGACAATTCCTTTCTTGCAAAAGCCCTGTTTTTTAATCAAATAATGTCGAGGAAAATATCAACTAAAGCAGAGTCAAAAAGCCGTCCTTTTCCATGAATTAGAATTCCAATCACATTTTCTTTGGGTAAACCATCGGCATAGACTCTTTTTGAGGTCATATCGTCAAAGGCATCGGCAATACCAACAATCCGCGCTCCTAGTATGATTTCGTCACCTTTCAAACCATATGGATAACCACTGCCATCTAATCTTTCATGGTGTTGCGCTATTATTATTGCTGACTCTTCAAGTCCTTCCACGCGACCTAAAATTCTTGCTCCTATTTCAGGATGATAGCTCATTTCCTTGTATTCTTCGGTAGTTAAATCGTTAGCTTTGTGGAGAATTTTATCCGGAACGCTTATTTTACCAATATCATGGAAAAGACCACCTAGATAAATATTTCTTATCGCTTCCTGAGTTAGTCCCAATGAGGGGTTTTCCGCTACAGTTCGTGAATAATTTGCTACCCGTTGGCTATGACCCTGACTGTCATGGTCTTTTGCTTCTAATGCGTTTAGTAATGCTAAACTGGCGTTCTCTAGCAAAGGAAAAAACATTTTCAGGCTCATGCTTTCATGCATAAGCTGTGCGCTATACATAGCCGCGTTAATTGTTTCAATCAATTCAGGACCGGTAAAAGGCTTAGGGATAAATCCCAATGCGCCCGCTTTCAAAGCTTTTATCGCAACATCTACATTGTCATTGCTGGTTATAATTATGCAGGCAATTCCGGGGTCTGTTTTTTTAAGTTCCTCCAGAAATTCAAGCCCACTCATTCCCGGCATATGAATATCACTAATTATAAGGTCAAAACTATTATTTTTAATAAGTTCAAGGGCTTTTTCAGCATTATCCACATCGGTGATTCGATAATGATTAATAGTGAGCATTCGGGCTATAACATTACGAACACCCAAATCATCATCTACAATTAAGATAGAAGGTTTCAGATTAACAATTTCAGCCATATAAATGAGCCTATATAGTTAAATATAAATTATTAAGATAAGATAAAACAAAACTATTTCGGACGTGTTTAACATCTATTGTGATTATAATTCTTTTTGCAGCAAATAACCATAAGCATTTTCTATTATAATCAATCGTTAATTTAATTTACATTACAAATAGTGTTACAATCCAAGTGAATTTTGATTGCGTATAGCTGCCATTCTATTGGCGATTAGCGCGGCAGTCGCACCTGCGCCCACTCCATTATCAATATTTACTACCGTCAACCCCGGCGCACAGGTTTGCAACATAGTTAATAGCGCCGCAATGCCTTTCCCACCCAGACCATACCCGACTGATACCGGAAGTCCAATAATCGGGACATTTACGAGACCGGCAACCACTGAGGGTAATGCGCCATCCATCCCCGCTGCTACGATAATTACATCTACATCAATCCGCAGCATTGATTGGAGCGGTCTGAAAAGGCGGTGTAAGCCGGCTACTCCAACATCATAAATCGAGGTAACATTACAACCCATTTCGCGTGCCACTACCCCTGCTTCTTCTGCAACCGGAATATCGCTATTTCCGGCAGTTATAATGCCGACCTGACCGCCAGTGACAGGTTGGCTAAAATCAGAGCGTTTTAGCACTAGCATGCCGCTTGCATCAAATTCTTCCACGCTTACTGGTATTGTTTTACCATCAAATTCTATTGTTGCCAGTTCTTGTACCAGCCTTGCCCGTAATTCCGGCTTTGCCCGACTTATAATTGCCCGCCCTTTTCCCTTTACCAAAAAATTCCGGGCAATTGTAATGGTATCACTATCCCGTTTGCGTTCAGCATATATAATTTCGGGTACACCCTTACGGTCTTCCCGGTTGTAATCAAGACTGGCTTGTTTTTCAAAAATTGGTTCTTGGCTTATTTCAGGGTCAACTCCTATGAGCGAATTAGCCAGTTCCTCAAAGATATTACTCAACCTGACACCTCAAAATCTATTTCTAAAGCGCTGGTATTCCCCACCATATCCTGCGCTACAAATTTTAGAATATGCTTACCTGCTCCCAAACCTGTTGTATCAACAATACATGTAAATTCGGCTTCGGTTTTTTTTGCCAGATATATAGCCGGAACGGGGGCAAGCGGGGTTTGATTTAACCCATCAATAGTATAGAACACTTCTGCAATACTACCGGCGCCGAGCGTTTCTGCCTGCTTAGCAATGACTATATTATCGGCTGCTACCAGCTTGAAAATAATGCGCTCCCCGCTTAGAATTTCCCTGTTATCCGGTATGCCCTGATAACTCAAACTAAGTGACGGGCTTTCTCGGTCATAGCCGCTTGCTTGCCATAAAGCGCGTGCCAACACACTATATCCGGCTGTGTTTGGATGCACGTCACCGAATTTAATCCATGTATATTTACCCTCACGTTGAAAAAAGGGAGTAAAGAAATCAGCAACATGGACACCTTTATCTAAGGCAATCCGTTTTATGCTTTCATCAAAACGTTTAACCCAGTTGTTCTGTTCATCATCGCTGCCACCGCCAGTTTGATATATATAGGGGTTATAATAGGTAGTTACAATTATATCGGAAAGGTTTTCAGTATGCGCTTTTAGCTCATCTAATGCTCGGCTGAGATTTATTTCAAATTGCTGTAACGCGCTATTGCGTTCCTGCTCACTTTTGTTGCGATTGTCCAACATATCATTTCCGCCAAGCGTAAGGGTAATCGGGCTGACCGATTTACCCCCAATTTTGGCTTTTTCTATCTCATCCAATGCACGTTGAAGCTGGCTTTTGCCGCCTTTGGCTTCAAAAAAGCTGCTACTGCTTTCACCGGGTATTGCAAGGTTCTTATATGAGGTAATTGTGGGACGAATACGTTTAAGGTAGTTATTATAAAATAGCCCTGCAAAACCCATATCATATGGGGTAGGTGCGCCCAATCCATACCCTATAGAATCGCCTAAAGCTAGGTACATATCGCCGATTCCAATGGGAGTAGCCGAATCATTGCGCCCGATATATAAGCGAGGGGTTGGAGAAAGTGAGGGAGCAGGTATTATGGCAATTGGTTGCGCCAAGCTATTTGTATTTTCATCAACAAAATTCTTTAGAGTAAAGAACAGCGCCAGCGTTACTATAAGCAAAGCCAGCGCGATTATGGTTACAATGATTGAGTGTACCGAAAGCTTTTTCATAATTTAAATGGTGGTTTGGAAGAATTGCGACTATTTGGAGCGAATTGTGCCTCAAGCAGTGCTATTCGCGTAAGGGCTTGTGCCAACTTGTGCCTAAGCTTTGTATTTTCGGTTAATAGTTGCATTTCTTCTTCTATCGTCATCTTGTTAATTTACCAGCTTTGTCAATAGTCTTCAAGATTTGCAGTTGCCAACTTTCGCACTTTTCAACCATTTGAAGAGGGGGTCACGAGGTGTCGAAGAATAGTAGAGGGTGCTGCTACGGTTAAGAAGTACACTTTGCATGGTTTCTCGCACTTCCTGCCACTGCGCTTTCTGCCGAAATTCTTTGGCATATTATCGTCCGCTACTTGACATTAGTAACGCAAAATACCAAGACGATAGAGCTTGTGGTAAATTACATGTTTTTTTAAGTAAGGTAATATCTTGTAATAAATTTCAGCTTCAGAAACGCTTTTTCCGATATATTGCTCCCTAAGTCTGCTAGATTCTTTTGCGCCTATGTCATTTATTCTTGCTTGACTCTTTTGTTCAGTATGTACCCTAAAGGCGCCTAAAAAGCGTGGCAAACGAGCGAATGTTGCCTCTGCTGCACGGAAACGAAGTAAAAGATCCCAATCCATTGCGAATTGAAAGTTCTCATCAATCGCGCCACCAACTTTTTCCCATATTCTTCGACGCCAAAATAGAGTTTCCTGCGGAACAAAATCAGCCCATGAAAGTATATCTTCCATTACCGGCAACCCATGACTGTGAGGTGGCAGAATCCAGCGCCCTACTTCCTGATCGTACTCATTAATGATTACACGCTGCCCATAAACCACATCAATTTGCGGATGATTAGAAAAATACCGCGCTACATAATCCAATGTTCCCGGCAAAAGCAAATCGTCCGAGTTTAAATAAGCCATAATTTCCCCATTGGTGCTTTGGAAACCCAAATTAATTGCATGCGATTGCCCTTTATCCTTAGCAGATTTCCAGCGTGTTAGTTGCCCGGAATAACGTTTTAGAATCTCAACCGTATTATCAGAGGAACCGCCATCTTGTATTATGTACTCCAACTTTGGATATTGCTGGTCCAGCACACTTTTAATAGTTCTTTCAATAAATTCTGCGTGGTTATAGCTGGGAGTAACAATTGTAATTAATGGAGGCGCTTTCATCTTTTTGGTTTTATAGTATCTAGAGGGAATATTAAAGGATTTGGGCGAATACTGATAAAGCACTCCTAATTGAAAGCCAAACAATCTTTTAGCTAAATATGGTCTAATATTGGCAAAATACGGTCTAATTCCTTTGAATGAATTCTTGAAGCCAAGAACACGCTTGAAAATAATAGAGTTACCGACTACACTTAGCTTGTGAAAGAATTCAATGCGATTGCCTGTCTCATCCAGCGCTCGAATTACAATCAAGTGGTTCCCATTTTGAATCTCAAATGAAGGGAAGCAAAATTGAAATCCACAGTTGCTCGCGTTAGGATGGTTATATTTCTGAAATACATCAGGTCTTTCTATCCCATATTTTATCTTCCCAAAATAATGATAATCTATGAAGATATCACAATCGGTAATTGGAGCGCGGGTTGAGAATATCCAGCCAGCTATTTCCAAATTATTTGATAACACTATGCTGCTTTGTGGTTTATCAAGATATCCGAAGAAAACCTGACTATATTCTGGAATTAAAGATGTTGAATTATATCTTTGGTTTTCAACCAAACTGGTAATGGTCTGTAATCTTGCGTCAGTTTCTGACCTCAAAAGCTCAAACCCTTGTACTAACTTTTCTTGGTTTTCAGCCAAGTTGTTAATGGTCTGTAATCTTGCGTCAGTTTCTGACCTCAAAAGCTTGTTTTCTTGGGCTAACTGCTTTTGGTTTTCAGCCAAGTTGTTAATGGTTTGCAATCTTGCGTCAGTTTCTGACCTCAAAAGCTCAAACCCTTGTACTAACTTTTCTTGGTTTTCAGCCAAGTTGTTAATGGTCTGTAATCTTGCGTCAGTTTCTGACCTCAAAAGCTTGTTTTCTTGGGCTAACTGCTTTTGGTTTTCAGCCAAGTTGTTAATGGTTTGCAATCTTGCGTCAGTTTCTGACCTCAAAAGCTCGTTTTCTTGGGCTAATTGATTGATTATATCATAACGTAATTTAGCTTGATTCTGATAGTACGATAATTGTTCTTCAATAGCAGCCTGTCCTTCTATATAGGCAGCTTCAATGGAATCAAATGAGAGGTTCACAGGATTAGCGGTTCGTTGCAATACTAAGCCCATTGCCAAATACTCTCTTATTGCTTCATTGCGCTCATCGTGAAGCTGAGTCTTTTGCCAAAAGTTATGAACTTGCTCTAGGGTTAAATACTCAAATTCAGAGGGCAACGTTATAGCAGTAACATCAAAATAATTACTTATTTCCGCAAATAAATGTCTTGTAGCATTTATAGAAAATGGATAGGAGAATTGGCGTTGATAAAGCGGTTTTTCTTTTTCTCCAGACTCTTGTTGTTTCTGAGGCGCTACGTCAAAGGTTATGAGCAAATAACCGCCCGGTTTAAGTACACGCGCAATTTCAAAAAGCGAAATACGGTCATTACCCGGCGCTATATGTTCTAAACATGAAACAAACGTTACAATATCAAAACTAGCATCTTTAAAAGGGAGATTTTCAGCACGTACATTTAAGTATTCAACATTTGAACCATAAAAAGCATTGAGATTATTATCAATTAAAAAATTAATATCTTCTTTCAGTGGATCAATAGCGGTAACTGCGTGTCCTCGGCTCGAAATCCAATTGCATAAAGGAACAACCCCACAACCAACATCCAAAACTGTTTTTGTCCCATCAAGCTGTTTTTCTAGCTCAATAAACCAATTTGTGATAAAACCGTATTCCCTTTTGCGTATTGCCCAAAAACATACATTTGAGTATAAAATGAAATTAGGATATTCTGCCCAACTGGGTTGCTTATTCTTTGCTGCATCTCGAAGTTTATTTAGCATAAGGTAAAAATCATTAGTAGTTAGTTCATTTTTATTTTCCGAACTAAAGTCAGAAAAAAGCTTACAAGTCACACTTCACCTCATTAGATTAATAAAATAATCATACTTACTACTACCAACTATGGTTATTGCCTTCGACTTTTACCGATTGTTGGGAGATTTTAGTCAATAGGTTCTAAAACAAGATAGTGTTATTTAACCGACATAACAGATTCGTAAAATTTTTGAAGCTCTTGACAATTTTCCTGCCAATTTAAATGCAATTTAGCAAATTCGTATGAACCAATGGATAATCTATGATAAAGCTCATTGTCTTGAAGAAGTTCTTTTACAGCATTAGAAATTTGAATCTCATCTGCGTTATCCAGAATATAAGCGTTTTCTTTGTGCGTCAAGTAATTAGCCAAATTCGTAGCAGGTAGAATCACCGGTTTTCCCATCGCAAGAAATTCCGGGAGTTTGGAAGGAAGGCGATAATTATTGAATTCATTGGGACAACCGGGTTGAACTAATATATTCGCTAAACTTAAAATTCGAGGAATCTCTCTATAGGCTACACGACCTAATTCTATAGAATATTTTTTTATCCATAGTTCGTCATTTCCAAGAAATTCACACCCATCATATCCTGTTCTTATCAAAAAAGTGTTATAACCCTGTTGGTTAAGCAAAGCCACTGCAAGATACAAACTTCTTACTTCCTCTGCATTTGCTTTATGCACGCCACCGGTATAGCAAATCACTGTACTATTTATTGGTATGCCCAAACTTTTTGCCATTAGTTCATCAGGCTCTCTTGGGAAAAATATCGAGGTATCTACTCCGGGCATTAACAAATGTATAGGCGCTTGATTAGGAACTAGATTTCTTAACGAATCAATTATTACTGTTATACCATCGGCTGAGGCTAAAAATTCACGGTACTTCACAGGATGCGATAATTGCACATGATAAACTTCATTCATTTGATAGTTATGGTCTCCCAATGCTTTTTTTAGGATAAAATCCTCATTGTCTTCCATATGAATGATTTGTTTAAAGCGGTACTTGCTCCTCAATTCCTCACAATACTGGCGTACTATTTCCCGTGGTGTCCAAGCATGTACGATGTCAGGACCTCTAGAATTATTAAATAGCTGTTTTAGGTTTCCAATCTCTCTAAATTCGGCTATTTTGTATAAATTCCCTCCAATTTCCTTAATAGAATCCTTATTTTCAGGCACAGCTACTACACAATCTAAGCCATTAATAACCAGATTATTAGCTATATTATGAACATGAATGGCGCTGTTTGTTCCGAAATCGTAATATAAAACAAACAAAATATTCGTTAAGCGCCTATTAATATTAGGCGATAACCAGCGTGTTTTTATTTTTGTAAGCATATGCTTAAGTATTTAGCGCCTTTCATAACCAGCAAGCGCCCTCATAAAAACTCCTTCATGTTAGAATTTGAGTTGTTCAAAAACCAACCAAAAGAATTTGTTAGAATGCTATACGTTTTACCCTACTGCCTCACGCTTTGGCAGTTTCCTTCTGCTATTCAATGAAATTACTTCTATTTTTCGTAACCGACATACTTGATTAAAGCTGCCACCGGGCGACCGTCGTTTCCGGGTAAAGTTTGAAATTTGGAAAAACGCAGGTCTATGCGGTGGTTAGCCACAGTTCCTGTTACCGGTAGTTGAATTTCAAAATCTCCAAGAGGTAGTTGCTTTGTGGCAACTAGAATACCATCACTGAGTATTTCAAGGTTTGATGTAAAGTTTTGGTTATCTATTAGGGGTATTGTGCCTTTGATAACCAGTTTAGCGGTGCTGGTTGGTTGCGCTAGGCGGAAGAAAGCGGCTTCTGATATCCATCCATCTTCATAGACTCCCGAATACTCTAGGTTAGGGTTAGTCAAATCAGAGGGAAATTGAGAAACTACTTCCGGCGCTTTTAGTTGGTCATATTCTTCGATGGAAACCAGCGAAATATCGCGAGCAAAACCTAATATTTTCCGCTTATCCAGCAATATTTGCTTGCCAAAAAGTTCCATAATCCCATTTTTTGGATTTGGAAAGTATTTTCCATACTTACCCATATCAATACCCAAAAATGGTTGATTTTGGATTATTTGAGGTGTTATTGGTTCGGAAAAAACCCTTGCAGAACCCCGCCCAACAATAGGAAAGGGTTGGCGAGTTACGCCGATAGCGCTAGCTGAAGGCAATAGGTTTTCATGATCACCACTAAGACTATCGGTTAACTCCATTACCAATCTCACGCTAGGAGAAGGATTTATTGGCTCAAAAATATAATAACGACCTAAACCTGCCATAGTTTTTCCGGGGTACAACAAATCAGATTCTAGTTGGAAAAGAGAAACGAGGTCAGAGTTTCCACCGTAATAATTCATTCCAAGTGAAGAAGGTATGAAAACCAGATGATTCTCCAGTTTGTTCGTAGGTTGTGCTATGAAATTTATAGAATTATCATTAAGAAATTTGCGCCGATTAAAAATACTTAACCGAGGAGTTGGGGAAATCATGGTTGAATTATTTAAGAACTCTTTGGTCAAAACCGCATCTATAGAGAAAGCAGTTGTTGAAGGATTGCCTTCTGTGCTAAACAAATTAAATTCAGCATCACGATAGCGATCTGCAACTTTTATTTGTGCATATTTACTAAAATCGTCGTCGAACTTTCCTTTAAGTACTATTCTCCAGTAAAAAAGTCCTACACCTGGAAATGAAACTACCTTTTGATTTCTCATATAAAGGCTCTGGAATTTAGCGAGAATAAAGTTGTTAGTGTCTAAAATAACTTGCGAGGGGTTATTCTGATTAATGATAGTTCGAAAATCTTGATGAATTCCAGTTGCGGAAGGATTTGGAATCTCTAATAATCCGAAGCCAGAATCAGCAGTACCCCGACTACGCTCTATATAGCTATATTGGAACGGTATGCCTAAACAAACCAAAAAAATCAAAGGGATAAGAGCGAATTTCGGATGTTTTCGCATAATATAGAACCAGATGGCTACTACGGAACCCAATAAAAAGGGTTGAATATACATAGCTAACTTAAATAATCCAAAATCGCTTGTTTTGATGAATAGAAAAGCAGCCATTAATAGCATTACAAGCGCAGGAAAGGCAACTAATTGTAATCTCCAACATGACCATATAATTGCAATAATTGCCAATATCAGTAGAAATGCTCCCAGTATTATACTAATTGTTAGCCAAGGATCATTTGGAATAGAAGCTATATTCTGGAATCCCCATAGGTCAGCCAGCCCACTTGGTATTAGATAATAGGGGAACATCAATTCAACGGTGGTATTATACGAAAGTTGTCCACTCGAACCAACACTACCAGTACCTATGGTTGTTTGGTTTATTAAAAAACCAACAACTTTTATAATATAAGTATTTAAAATTATAAGGACAAAAAAACTGGCGAAAGATAGACGTGTTAATAAGATTTTCCAGTTTATAAGCTTTTTGATAAAACCAACACCTAAATAGAGTCCATAACTAAGTACAAGGAAGGGGAAAATTTCAGGGTAATCCACTAATAAGGCAGAAACCGAAATGCTGATTAGAATACAATACCATATAATAGACCATCTCTTATCAGGTTGGGCTATTTGGCTTAATAAAATCAAGCAAAGTATCAATATACTTAAACCTCCAACCTGAGGCATTAACTGATATGCGGTACCAAGGCTGGTAAGAGCCGAAAATGCTAACATTATACACAGCACTAAAGCCGGCATACGTAATTTGGGGGTTTGGTAAATTAAGGCTCCGCTGGTACTTATCAGAGTGATGTGCATTGCCATAATGAGCGGCATATAAATCTGGTCAGGCATCATACCCGTTATACTACTCAACAGCGCCAGTAACCAATCACTACCGGCGCGATGTCCAGAAACGCTATAAAGAAACCAGAGAGCCGCACTATTATCGCTGCTTGATATCAAGCTATCTAGATTGGGTGGCTCATCAAAGCCGAAATTTAAAACTCGATATGCAGAGCTTATATAAAGAGATGAATCATCGTTGTAATAACTCATCCAATTAAAGCCAAATTCAAACAGGGGTCGTCCGGTAATCACGGCTGCTAACAACAAAACAATACCAAAAGGCAAGTACAATTTTATTGGGATATTTGGTCGGAATCGCCAAAATAGTATCCCGATGAGGAATAGGAGTAGGAGGACTAGAATAACCCCAAAATATTTTACCGGTATCCCTCCTAATCTATTCAAAAAAAACACAGGTAAAAGGGTGACCGCCAACCCTAGCGCTGGGGCAAGTAATAAATTTTGGATTGAGCTAGACTTGAGTTGGAAAATGGAGAGAAAAGCAAAACCTAACGCTGTCCAAAATATAAATATTCCTATTGATAAAGCAAAGGCTATCATTAAAATTCCAATCTGCTAATTTTCTAGCGTTTTGACTAGGTAAAAAACACACCTGATTTATTAGTGATTTCTAAGATACCATTCTATCGCTTCTTTCAAGCCTTCACTGAAACTGACGCTGGATTTGAAACCGAATTCTTGCTCTGCCCTGCTTACATCAAGTTTGCGGCGCGGTTGCCCGTTCGGTTTGGTAGTATCAAAGGTGATTTTGCCCTTGAAACCGCAAAATTCGGCTATGGTTAAAGCAAGTTCTTGTATGGAAATCTCATAGCTTGAGCCTAAGTTTACAGGTTCACTTTTATTATATAATTCGGTAGCCATCACTATACCGCGTGCGGCATCGTCCACGTAAAGAAACTCGCGAGTTGGGGAGCCATCCCCCCAGACTGTAATCTCTGCTAAATTCTCTTTTCGGGCATCCACACATTTTTTTATCAAGGCTGGTATTACATGTGAGCTTTTCGGATCAAAGTTATCATATGGTCCATAAAGATTAACCGGCAGGAGAAAAATACCGTTAAAATCATATTGCTGGCGATAGGCTTGGGCTTGCACTAATAACATCTTTTTTGCCAAACCATAGGGTGCATTCGTCTCTTCAGGGTATCCGTCCCAGAGGTCGTTTTCTTTGAACGGCACAGGGGCAAATTTAGGATACGCGCAAACTGTACCAACCGCCACAAACTTTTCAACCTTGTTTTGTCGGGCTTGCTCCATCATTTGAACACCCATAATCAGGTTATCGTAAAAAAAATCGCCGGGATGTTCTAGATTAGCGCCTATTCCACCAACCGAAGCGGCAGCATGAATTATTACCTGTGGCTTTATATCAAGATATAATTGTCTAACATGCTCGTTGTTACGCAAGTCATAATCAGCCTTGCGCGGGGCAAAAATATGCTCACACCCCTTTTCTTTCAAATGTTTGACAATGCTACGACCTAAAAATCCATTACCGCCTGTTATCAATATCCTTTTAGTAGCAAACACTGTAGGCATCCCTCCATTTTATAAAAATAAGCAGTTTTGGACTTGAGTAGAAATTAACTTTTTCACAACCGTTCACGATACCAAAGCTTGGAATAAATTAAGCAGGTCAAACCATTTTAGCACAAAGAACTTGGATTGGCTAAAACAGCAAAAGCTGGTGCAATCAGGTATTAACGTGTTGGAACGATTGGAACGAATGGTAAGCTACGCCCGTGAACAGGCGCGAAACCCCACTTTTGAACAATTAAGCCCCCGTCTAACTCCGCAAAGTCGCTTGCCTAAATTCTCAGCTAACTCTCAGCCTTCTTTCAGTACAAACCAATCCATAAGTTCTAAAGTGATAGTGTAAAGAAAAAATCTTTACTGAAAGTTTGTTGAAAATAACTGAAAGGATGGCTTTACATTGAACGAGGATACGCAAATATCGAACCCTTCTAATCAAGGTAGAAAAAAGAAAAAGGTAAGATTTGTTGCAGTAATGATGGCATTGGCTTTGATGCTAGGTGTTGGGGCTGGCGTGTTTAGCGTTTCAAACTTGAAATCGGTCAGCGCACAGACAACTACGCCCGGCACAACTCCGAGCAGCCAAGTTTCCCCGCCTTCGGGTAGTAGCGACCAAACCGGGGTTGCCCCAGATACTTTTGGCGGTCACGGTGGTAAAGGCTCGATGGGCGGCAGACCAGATGGCGCGGGCGGACTAGATAATATGCAGGGTCGTGGTGGAAAACATGGTCAAGCCGATTCTACCTTAACGGCTGTGAACGGCAATACTCTTACCCTAACTGCCCAGAACGGTAGCACCAGCGCCGTAACTGTTGATGCCAATACTACCTATACCAGAGCCGGTAAAGCAATCAGCCTTGCCGACCTGAAAACGGGCGATAAAATCGAAGTGCATATGAATCAGGGCGCTACCACCGCAAGTTCTATCGAAGTTGTGTTGGCGCATGCTGATGGTACTATCACCGCAGTGTCTGGTTCTACCATTACCCTGACCGAACGCAATAGCGCCACTCAGCAAGTAGTGGTTGACGCATCTACCAGCTTTTTGAAGGCAGGTCAGAGCGCATCACTAGCCGATGTGACGGTAGGCAGCCAGATAATGGCAAACGGCACTTTGAACAGTGACGGCAGCCTCAAAGCAGAGCAGGTTGTTATCCAGTTGCCGGAAGCTCACGGTACGGTTAGTAAGGTTGAGGGAGCCACCATTACCTTGAGTGACCCACGCGGCAACCGTCAGATTACTGTTGTGACCAATTCAAGCACCAAATTCTATGTGGTTACTCAGCCGGGTGCTGCTCAAACGGCAGCTTCCCTGAGCGATATTGCAACCGGCAAGAATATTGAGGCTGAAGGTACAATGGATGCCAATGGCACAACCTTGACTGCGCTGGTAGTTCAGATTATGCCTGAACGAACAGCAGACATGTCACACGGCAGATAGTTTCCCTTATAGATGCCCTTCTCGCTTTTCGGCGAGAGGGGTTTTTAATTTTTGCCTAGACAAATCACCGCCGCTATAATGCGGCGAAAGCCCTGAGAATTAAAACCCGATTTACTTATTTTTCAAGCCAATTGTCGTGAAGCTAAATCTTTGAAAAGACCATCCCGGTTCATTAACTCTTGAAAGGTTCCAAATTCAGCAATATGCCCACCTTGCAATACATAGATACAATCAGCATTTATAATAGTGCTGAGGCGATGCGCTATAACAATCCGGGTCGCCTGCAAATTTTCAAGGCTGCGGCTTACAATCGCTTGAGTCTGATTATCCAATGCGCTCGTTGCCTCATCAAACAGCAGGATACGCGGTTTGCCTATGATTGAGCGGGCTATCATTAGGCGCTGGCGTTGTCCGCCTGATAGAGTCGAACCACCTTCAGAAATTAAAGTAAACATACCCATTGGCATTTGCTTAATATCAGCCTCAAGTCCCGCCATTCTTACCGCTTCCCACGCTTCTTCAATGGTAAACGGGCTTGAACCGATGATATTGCTCAGAATATCGCCCGGCATTAATTTACCGTTTTGCATCACTACTCCGGTGCGTCTGCGTACTGCCGACAAATCAAGTTCGGATAAATCTTGATTATCAAACAAAATCGAGCCTGCTTCAGGTTTTTCAAAACCCAGCAGCAAACGGAAGATAGTAGATTTGCCAGAACCGGAAGGTCCCACAATTGCGATAAATTGTCCGGCGCGAATATGCAAGGATACATCATTCAAGATGTAAGGTGTCTCAGGACTATAGCGGAAAGAGACATGGTTTAATTCGATTTCGCCGTTAAGCTCACCGGGATTGATTTTGCCGGATTGAACCTCCGGTTCAGCATCCAGTATTACACGGATTCGTTCATATAGAGGGATTGCCTGTAATACTGAAGTAAAGGCTACCACCATTGCAATCATAGCCGCTTGAAATTGACCGAACGCGGCTATAAATGCAAGGAATGAACCGGTGGAAAGAGTACCTTGTTTCTTGAAACTATCTACCGCGCCAAAGATAATCGCGCTGGTTATTATAGGTAGTATCGAGTTAAATACTTGTTGGTAATTGCTGACAGTACGCGCTTTAAAAGCTATTCGGCGTTGTTTGGTGAACTCACTCGCCCATACGCCAAAAGCGCGAGTTTCTGCACCAGCTACTCGCAACTTTGCAATACCAGTGATGAGTTGCAATACCAGACCTGAAACCTTGCCCTGCAATTCAGTAAGGGTGCGTTGAAAACGCAATTCCCATAGGCTAAAAATGATTACCGTCAGTAAGGTCAGCGCAATCAAGCCAAGCGCAACAAAAGCCAATCCCGCATCATAGGCAAATAGCTGGAAGAAGCTGAAAATTGAAAACACGCTGCCTAACACAGCGGTTATTACATTTCCCCCTACCAGTTGCAAAATTACATCCAGCCCCATTGCCCTTACCGCCAAATCCCCGACAGTATATTTGCGGAAGAAAGAGGTGGGTAGTTCGAGCAATTTATCCCATAGAGCGGCTTGCGTGGATAATTCAAGCCTTGTCTCAAACCTTAATATTGCAATACTACGAGTAAATTGAAATGCTACCGAAGCAAGAGTTACCACTATCAGCCCGATTACTACCTGTAATAATAGGGAGCGATTCCCGGTAGGTGTTACTGTATCAAACAGGAAGCCGGTTATTGCCGGTATAAACAATGCAAGCAACCCAACCCCGATACTCAACAAAATCAGGCTGACTAAATCTTTGCTAGAACCGCGCGTACCAAAGCGTATCAATTCCCATGCCTTAAATATTCTCAGCGGGAAAGGGCGGTAGAAGACATAAGCAGTAGTGGAAATCTGCGCGGCTATTTCGCGAGTAATCACAGTCCTGCTATTATCGGCAGGGTCTGCTACCTCATAGCGTTTGCTGGAGAGGGGCAATAATGCCAAGGGGCTACCGGCTTCTTTTCCAGATACACCTTCATTCCAATAACCCAATAAGGCTCCGGTATCCTGCTTCCACCAATCCGGTTCTAGGGTTACTTCACGTATGCGAATACGCGAAGCTCTGGCAATATCGTCAAGTGGATTGCTTCTACCGGAAGCATCAAATTGTTCACGGGCAGTCTGGATTAAAATTCCCCGTGCATCTCCGATCATTCGGCAAGCATTTAACAACAAATTGCGAGTAGCCCGGTAAGCCGGTTCTTCGCCTGCTTTGCGGTCTTCAAATATAGAAGAAAGATTACCTAAAGCCGTTTGAGCAACCGCTGTATCATATTCCGCTTTTCTTCTCAATCGGTTAATTTCTTCAAAAGTCATCAGGCGAATATTGGTGACTTTTATCCGAAAGAAGATTTCATGGAATTGATCCAGCCCCTCCCAAAGGCGCGGGTCTGACAGTATTTCTTGAGAGGGGATTGGTTTGAGACGACATTTGGAGGACGCTAACAGCCAGCTATTGCCAAAAACCGGGAAAACAGTTTCACCCGTATCGGAGCCTAGCTCTTCTTCCCCGAAATACAAAGCGTTTCCTTCTAGCAGTTTCACCCATAAGCCGCTCTTTTTCAAACCGACTCGTTGTTGGGCAGTCAATTCTAGTTCCGTGCCGACTTCCAAAACCGCTTCAATGGGCGATGTGCTGCTTTCTCCGCTAATACTGCGCGAAAGGTAATCTATCCAGTTCTCAAATATTTGCGATAGCTTTCCAATCAGATGTGGTTCTTTAACCATATAGCGCAAGTGATAGGAGGGTATTTTAAGCAAATTGGTGTCTGGCACAGCTACCGCCAGTAACCCAAGACCGCCCCCGTAACGGGCAGAATCCAGCCCGATTAAAGCCTGACCGGGAACTACAGAGCAAATATGGTGTCGAGTATTTACGGGCTTGCCTTCGCTTAGCTGCACCGCAAAAACTTCTACTTTGCCCTTTTTGACCAACCAGAAGCTGTCATGGTCATTCAATAGAAATGGTTCGTTGCCGCCCTTATTAACGATAGAGCCAAGTTTTTCACAAATTTCTTCAAAGCTCCCCTGATAATCAGCGGGTGGTGGGAGCGGCTTAGGCACAACTGAAATAAAACCGGTAACTCTAGGAGCGGCAGCAACCCTCACTGCGCCTTGTTCAAGCGCCAATTGCATCGTAACCGGGGCGCCAAGCGGCACAGGTTGAGAACCGGGCTGGGACGAATCTTCCACTACAAATTCAAATTCGCCGATTTGGAGATGGTCACCGGGCTTGAGCGGGGTAGGTTGTAGCACCATATTCCGGTTTACAAATGTACCGTTAGCAGAACCCAAATCGTCAATCAGCAATTGCCCGTTCTGATAAAAGAGTCGGGCGTGACGGCGTGAGATTGAGACATCCATCAAACGCAACAAACCATCTTTATCACGCCCGATTATAATCTCTTGTTGTTGCGGCAACCCTAACCGTTCAGGACCCAAATATAGCGGAAGGCGAGAAGCGTGCCGTAAAACTACCATCCGATTATCTGTTTTTGCGGCTACAGGCTTTTCTTTTCCGCCATAGGGCTTGCGTGGTGCGCGAAATCGCAAGGTGGTTGAAGCGATAATAATGGTATCACCCTCTTTTAACAGCATTGAGCCGACTAAGGGATTGCCATTTACCAGCGAGGGGTTGGTCGCGCCGGGGTCATAGATTAAGTAACCTTGCTCTGACCAGCGTATTTCCGCTTGCTTGCGGCTGACCATGCGCTGTGCCTCGCCCTGCTCGATTAGTCGCATGTCGTTACTTTGATTTCGCCCAATTCCGAAAGGGCGGGTTGGCGTAAGACGGCAGAAAGAGCCGGGCGGTAGGTTTGTTATATTACTGGCGACAACTTCCAAGCGTGCCATACCGGGGTTATTATCTTCAACCTGAAAACGAGTTGGTTTGGGAGGCGGCGCACTGACCAGACCGGGCAAAAGGAAAACCATCTCTACATCGGCGCAACTTACCCAATCACCGGGGAAAAGCGGAATGTTACCCGCAATCCTATCGCCGTTTACGAAAGTACCATTGGTTGAGCCGGAGTCGGAGATTATCAGTAAGCTATCTTCTACCCTATAGCTAATAATAGCGTGGCGCGAAGAAACAAGATTTTGCGGGCTTTGTAGCACCACATCGGCATTTGTTGTGGAGCGTCCCAAAACCAGAGGTTTAAGCTTGAGGCTTTCAAAATCAAGTGGGATGAATACTCCGCGCTGGTTTCCGTTCAGAACTAAAAGGCGGGGCATATTTATGGCAGGATTGGCTTGTGCTGGTGTTGACATAACTCTATTCCGTCGCAATCAGGCGTGAATAAGGACCATTAACATTTTTCATCTGTTCGTGAGTGCCACGCTGTACGATTTTGCCTCTCTCCAGCACTATAATCTCATCACAATCTCGAATTGTGCTGAGTCGGTGTGCAATAATCAGGCAGGTGCAACCACGGCGGCGCAAGTTTTGGTCTATCAAGCTTTCTGTTACCGGGTCTAGTGCGCTGGTAGCTTCATCCAATATCAGTACCGCCGGGTTTCCCGCTAAAGCGCGGGCTATTTCAAGGCGTTGGCGTTGACCGCCGCTGAAATTTACGCCTTCTTCGGCTACGGTTGAGGCATAACCGCCGGGTCGGGCAGCAATTTCATTGTGTATTCCGGCATCTTTGGAAGCCTGAATCACTTGTTGGTCAGGTATAGTAGGGTCCCACATTGTCAGATTGTCGCGCACTGAGCCTTCAAACAGGAATATATCCTGATCTACAACTGCCAATGAGTTTGTAATTACGCTGCGTGGTATGTCGGAACGCGGTTTGCCATCAAATAATATCTCGCCTTCCCATGATTGGTAAAGACCAGAAACTAATTTTGCAACGGTAGATTTGCCGCTCCCGCTGCCACCCACCAATGCCACACGGCTACCGGGCTGAAGCGTCAGGTTAAAATCTTCTATTAGGGGCGACTCCAGCCGACTGTAACCGAATTTCAAATTCTTTAATTCCAAATATCCGGTCAATCTAGGTTGCCGTTTGGAGAGGTCGCTCCAATCTTCTTTCTTATCCAACGCGGTATCAGCTTTATTGCCGAGTACGTCATCCAGACGCTTTAGCCCGCCCTGTACATCTTGCAAAGTCGTACCAAGTTCCACCAGTTTGTTTACCGGCGAAAGAAAAGCGTACATCAGGCTTTGGAAGGCTATCAACATACCAATGCTCAATTGCCCTTCTATTACTTTCATACTACCCAAGGTTAGAATTGCGGTAGTATTCAAGGCAGTTAGCAAGGGCGGAACTATGGATAGATACTGGGTATAAACCGCCATTTCTTGACGCGCTCTTGCCAGTTTTGCCTGATACCCTGCCCATCGGGAAAAGAAATCCGACTCGCGCCCAATTGCTTTAAGGGTTTCAATAGTGTACAAACCCGACATCGCTACTCCGGTCATTTTCCCGGATTCCTGTAATACTCTTTGGTTAAGGTCAACTCTTTTTCGCGAAACGTAGCGCAAAGCTACTATATTCAAAACAGCAAACAATATACCCACCAGAGTCAGAAGCGGGTCATAAATAAACATCAGAATGGCATAGAAAAAAATTGCGATAATATCAAGGAAGGTGGATGCCAACCTACCGGATAACAGATATGCAACTTGATCGTTTATCGAAACACGCCCACCGATTTCACCGGCATAACGTTGCAAATAATATTCCATCGGCAAGCGTAAAACATGCCAGAGAAATTTACCCGACATACTAGCGGCAAGTTTGGTTTCTAGCCTTAAAAGATAATATTCGCGCACCCATGTTAAGGCGGCAGTGAGTAATAATGTGGCAGCCATTCCCACCAAAAGAGGTACTAGCCAGGAATTTAATTCTCGAACGAGGTAGTAATCCACGAAAATACGTGTAAAGGAGGGTACTATTAAACCCGGAATAACAAGGCTTAACCCTGCCAAAACCACAAATAGCAGAGCAGAACCAGAACCTGTAAGGCGATTACGCAATGCCGCTACTACATCGAATTTCTTACCACCCTTGCGAAATTCGGCAGTTGGTTCAAATGTCAGCACTACCCCGGTAAACGACTCGTCAAACTCTTCTGAGGTGACAGCATAGGGACCACTGGCAGGGTCATTCAGAAATACTTTGCCTTTGCTAAAACCTTCTACCACTAGAAAATGGTTGAATTTCCAGTGGACAATAACCGGCATCTGCATTTCGGGCAAGCTTTGCGGTTCTTTTCGGAAGCCTTTTGCCGTAAGCCCATAGGTACGCGCCGCTTTTACAACGTTGCTTGCCTTGCTACCATCGCGTGAAACTCCACAAGAAACCCTTAATTCTTCCAGAGGAACCCATCGTCCTAAATATGCTAAGATAATGGCAAGCGCGGCGGCTCCACATTCTACGGCTTCCATTTGCAGGACAGTAGGAGTCTTGACCCGCATTAGTTACCCTCCTGCTGAAATACAGGTAATATCAGAGTAATCGGGCGTTGCTCTCCCAGCACCAGATTCGCGCTTGCAAGCGTCCCTCCGGTAAGTTTGAGATGGGGTCCACTTCCGGTTGTCCATTTAAATTCGCTAAAAGTAGAGTCTTTTTCCAACGTAACGTCAACCCTAATTAACGGTGCGCCGGAAGCCAAAGCATCGACCAGTTCGCGGCTTTTAAGCTGCACCAACAGGCTTTGTGACGAAACCGGAAATTGTGAGACTAAGCTTACGGTACCCAAAAGGAAACCAGATTCTTCTGCGCGAACAGAAGAAGGCGAAAGTTGCACCTTCATACCGGGTTTTATTCGCTTGCCATCAGCTAGAGATACGAAAACTACCCCTTGCAAAGGTTTGCCGCTCAATTCAATATTCACAACCGAAGCTAATGCTTGAAGGGGAGAGCCTTTTTCCACCAGTACATCTAGCACAGTTCCATCTCCCGGACTACGTAACTCAATATCTGCGCCTGCTTGGTTCTTGATTTTGGCAATAATCTGTCCATCTTTTACTGTATCCCCAGAACGCACGCTAATGTTAGTCACAAATCCGGCTTCTTGTGTGTTAACTTCTTTTATCGCATCTGGGCTGTAAAGAAGTCCAGTACCACGCAATACGGTAGGGATACTGCCAAAAATTGACCAGACAAGTGCAATTATCAGGACTAATGCTAACCCTGCAAGAGCTACCCAACCACGCCTTTCTGTAACTCGAATTGTTTTATCCAAGTCTTCGGGTGTGGAGAGCTTATTAAGCGCATTCTGACGAAAAATATTTGACATATAATAACTCTCAGCTTAGCTTTAAATTGAATATTGGTTCAAGGGGTATGATAATGGGATAATCGGTATGATTAGCGCCTACTTTATCTTATCAGGCTGCGGAAAAGTGTCAACCCTTTTAATCGTTCTGTTTTAGAGAAATCTTTAAATCTTGTATATAAATCAAGTTGCGCGAATAGGGCTTAAGCCTTATCATTTAGAAGGTCTTATCAATTATCGTACAAATGATGAGCCAGAAGGCAAATGATGTTTGAAGGTATTATTTACGAGCTTGATGGCTTAATGGTTGACACCGAGTTGACACACGTTCGCGCATGGGGCGAATGTTTGCAAAAACTCAAAGTTGAGCCAAACGAAAATTTGTTGTTGGATTTATTGGGCAAGCGTACTTTTGATATAGCAGACTTTTTGCGCCATCGCTATAATTTGCCTATTAGCCCCATGGAGGTTCATGAAAGTTGGCATGAAATATTCATGCAACTGATAGAGGAAAGCCTCGAACCAAAACAGGGATTGATAGAATCCCTTCAAATGTTCAAGGATTATGAGTTTAAGTTAGCTATAATCTGCACCGGACCAAGGGATTACTTATATTATGTATTAGAAAAATTGGGGCTTGATGAAGCCTTCGATGTGATTGTAGCTGGCGATATGGTTCAGCAGAGCTACCCTGATCCAACTTTTCACATAGCCTGCGGTGAAACTTTTGCGCTTCACCCTTCTTCTGTACTATCGCTAACTTGTCGTAGAGATGGCGTAGAAGCTGCAACTAACGCTGCAATGAAATCTATCTGTATTCCCGGCTATCATACACCGCGTTGGCGGGCAATGGGCGCAAGCCTTGTATTATCCAACCTTGGAGAACTGAATCTTTCAATCATCCGCTCACTCTGGACAGAGCCTAATTCGGATTTTGGTCCACGTCCACAGCCACAACTTTTTCCTCATCGCAACCGTTAAATTTTAATTGTTGTATCTTTATAAATATTAAGAAAGAATATATTAAGGTTCGGATAAGAAACGTTATCCGAACCTTCTTCTAGGTTCAAACAGCCTTAACGCCGCTAATATTCTCCCAAATAATCTATTTTAGATTTTCAGGATTTGCCACCGTACAGAAAAGAAGTTCTATCAAATAGTAGTAGGTGAAAACAAAAAGAAATATCGATGTGAGAGGGTCTGGTATATCCTAGTGTTCCCACCCAGAAGCGAAAATAGATAAAACTTACCATAAAATAATAACGATTCCCTGTTATAATATCTTTTGATGAATACAATTAACACTTAGATGGAGACTCTATGGTAGAAGAATACCTGCCGTTTTTTGTATATGGTACGCTAAGACCACGTGATTACAATTACATGATTTTTTTCCACAGGCATACAGAAAAAGAAGAAAGCGGGTTTACACTTGAAGGTATAGAGCTATATGACCTCGGCGCATATCCTATGGCACGAGCAGTGAAAGATAAAACGAAAATTGTAACGGGCGATCTATTAACTGTTCCACTAGAAATATATTCAGATGTGCTGGCTAATGTGGATATGCTGGAAGATTATACACCCGGTCGTGACGATAATCATTATTGTCGTGAGGTTCGCGAAGTAAAAGGGTTGGATGGTTCAATTCGGAGAGCTTGGGTTTACATTGGTGATGAAGTATATTTCAAAAACCTAAAAATAAATCCTGTTCTGATAGAGCATGGCAATTGGCTACTTTGGAAGCGCCGAGTATAAAGATATAAAAGGCGGGTAGCAAACCCGCCCACACTTTTTATTATTAGCGTGGATAGGTCGGTCTATTTGAGCTAAAAAGCCGAGAAAGCCCAATTACTGCCATCGCTCCGATAGTTGAGAAAACTACCCCACCTATCAAGTTATTATCCAAGCCGCCCATACCCAGTTTCGTTAGTATAAAGCCACTGAGTACAGAACCGAGCAAACCATAAACCATATTGGCAATTAAATCTCCGGTTCTACCTTTCATCATGTAGTTAGCTAAGAACCCGGCAATCAACCCGATTATTAACCATCCAACCAGCGAAAATGCCATTGACATAACCACTGAGAGTACCGCCAAACCGATTATTATGAGAATAACTGCCAAAATTAAACCGCCCATTTGCATAACCTCCAAGACAACCTGTCATCCTAAATCAACAAACAACTCTTATATACATACGCACATTTTTTTATTTTGTTGCGTGCCTCTTTCAAATTTTCAGGCATGGGGGGTTATCTGCTTTGGCAATCAGGGCAATATCCTAGAAACATAACTTCATTGCCGATTAATTTATAGCCATGCAATTCATCGGCGGAAATTTGCAAATTGGGATATATAGTAGATATATCTTCGAGGCGACCGCAAGCTAGATATTCACCATCTATTCCAACTTTGAAGCCGATACATTTAAGATGGCTATGTGCATCGGTGCGAGGGTCAAAACGGCTGCAATCTCCATCTACCTGTATTTCAAGCAAGAAACTTGATTCGACTAATTCTCGCAGGGTTTTATAGACTGTTGCTAGAGAAATGTCAGGAATTACTGCCCTTACCTCGTTATAGATGTCTTCAGCGGTAGGATGTGTAGTCTTACCTTCCAACGCTTTATAAATCAGGCGGCGTTGTGGTGTAACTTTCTTTCCGTTTTCGCGTAATTTTTGGCAAATCTCTTCAGCAATGAACATCTATTTATTTACCCCCGAATCAATTATGTGGATATTTAACGAGGCTAGGATATACATTTTACCCATCGTTACTAATTAAGAATCATTCTTATGATTGAAAAATTATATCCCCTGACTATTTCTAAGTCAATAGTAACCAACCATAATTCATAGCAGTTGCAAGAAACGTTTTTAGGTCAGTAATCTGCGGCACCTGCCGGAGAGGAGGGGAGAGGATTTTGCAGATGTAGGTATTTAAGCAACGAGCTAAGAAAGATCGTCCTGCAATGCCCTCGGAAGGTCATTTTTCTGGAATAAATTGCTCTACCCTTGATGTTACTTCCTCGTTTTTCATTTTGGCGAGTAATATTTCCCAGCAGGTTGTGAAATCTGGGTTTCCTCCTCGACAAATCAAGGTTGCGCTAATTTCTAGCGTTGGGATTAGCGCAAAAAATCTGGTTTAACTCGCAGGATTCGCTCTCGATTTGCAGGGTGGCATGGTGTATGTGGTACTGTTCTTCCAGCATATGGTTTATGGAATGCACTGTTCGGTTCGCATCTTGCAACGAACATTCGCCTTGCACTGTTAGGTGACAGGAAAGCACCTTATAATCGCGTCCAATCGTCCACACATGTAAATCATGCACATCTTCAACATAGGGTTGCTTCATAAGGTCGCGCACCAGACTGGGCATATCCAATCCGTCCGGTATCCCTTCTAGCAGAATGTTGGTTGCCTCTTTGATGATAGTCCAGCTTGACACGAGAATAAAAAGCCCGATAAGCATTGAGATTATAGGGTCGGCATAACGCCAGCCGAATACAATTTCAACCAGCCCTGCAATGATAACGCCTACGGAAGCGGCGGCATCGCCCACTATATGCAAGTATGCGCTACGGGTATTGAGGTCGTGTTTTGAGTCGTGATGCAACAACCACGCCACGCTGAGGTTTATAATCAGAGCAATACATGCCACGCCAAGCACCGTCCAGCCCTGCACTTCGGGCGGTTGCATAAAACGCTGCACACCTTCGTAGAATATATAAATCGAAATCAGGATAAGCGTAACGGCATTGAGGGTGGCTGCCAATATTCCGGCGCGATGGTAGCCGTAGGTTTTACGGTGATTCGGGGCGCGGCGTGCAATCCGAAGCGCCCACCAACTAAAAGCCAAAGCCAGCGCATCGGTCAGGTTGTGTCCGGCATCGGAAATAAGCGCAAGGCTGTTAGCCATTAACCCGGCTATCAACTCGATTACTACAAAACTGGCGGTTAGGGCAAAACCGATTTTAAACGCCGTCCCGCTAAAACTGTGCTGATGCTGGTGGTGGCTATGGTCGTGCGTATGTTCATCTATGGTAATTTGTTGAGTCAGCGCATTTCTCCTTTATGCTTTTCCTTTTATTTTAAGCTCATCCGCCTGTAACCGCAACATGGAATAAATCGTCTTGCAGGAAAATTCTGAAAGCCGGGAAGTTTGTTATATAATGTGGCGGTGTTGGTACAATTTCAGTATTTTGAGCTACCTATTTGAATTACTAATGATGTTACGAGGTTAAGCTGGTTTTGCAAACGGAATCCAATCCCATCAAAAATGAATCCGATAAAGATAAGGAATACGGTAAAAAACCCCACCGCTTGCCATTAGCTAAAATTCTGAATGCTGGCGTGGCGTTATCATGTGCGGCTTTACTATTTATATATATAAGTAAAAACTGGGAATTATATGACCGGATTCCGGGCGGGCGCAAACTATTGTTTGGGTTGGCGGTTCTGGCTTTGGTAGTGACAGCGGGCGTTCGGTTGTATAAAGCGTTTGGCTTTACACAGTTGCTTAAAATTCCCCTAATATTGTGGCAAAACGTCAAAGTGCGTTCGGCTGTTCCTCTAATTGCGCTAATGCTGGCGGCGTTAGTTTTGCGCCTGTGGAGTATAAACTTCGGTTTGCCCTATCTGGAACAGGTGGACGAGTGGGCGGTGGCAGACCGCGCCCTTCATATTGTACAGACCGGAAACTTTGACCCGCTCGATTATCGCAACCCCGTGCTGCCTGACAATGACCGACAGGCTTTTACTTACCCAAGCCTGTACACTTACCTGCAAAGCGGAGTTTTTGCAGCGCGTTTTTTGGCGGGTGTGGCGGCAGATAAATACACCGGAACGGGTGGTCTAGATGCACTGACCGTTAAGCCGGATTTTTACCTGTGGGGTCGCGCTCTTACTGTCCTACTCGGCGCAGGTACGGTATTGCTGGTGTTTGTGATAGGTTCGCGTTGGTACAACCGCAGGGTGGGGCTAACGGGCGGGCTTTTCCTGACGTTTTTCTACTTGCATTTTATTAATTCACGCTACATTACTACCGATGTGCCGAGCGGCTTTTTCGCAATTTTACCTTTCCTTTTGATTTTGCCAATTCTTAAAGGCAGCGAGAAAAAATGGCTATATCTGGCAACCGGAATCCTATGCGGTTTAGCAATCGGCACAAAATACAACAACGCCCTGATTATTTTGCCGCTGGTGTTGGCGCATTTGCTGGGTCGCTCTCCTCGCAAGTGGCTTAACTGGAATTT
Source organism: Candidatus Chlorohelix sp. (assembly GCF_037138995.1). NCBI lineage: Bacteria > Bacillati > Chloroflexota > Chloroflexia > Candidatus Chloroheliales > Candidatus Chloroheliaceae > Candidatus Chlorohelix > Candidatus Chlorohelix sp. The sequence goes on from NZ_JBAXHI010000013.1 coordinate 25,697, forward strand.
GCCGTTGGCAGGAGTGGGAACTTTTGCAGGGTTCTTTATTTCCTCGCCTTTTATCTTTTTCCATTTGCCAAATTTCTTAACCGATATTGCGGCAATTATCAACCATTATCAGAATAGCGGGCATCCCGGCTACGAAGGCGAAAATAATTGGCTGTTCTACTTACAGGCGTTGGGTCAGAACAATTTGTTGACGCTGTGGCTAGGACTTGGCGGAATCGCATTGGCATTTGCGCGTCACCTCAAGCAGGATGTAACGCTGTTAGCTTTCCCGCTGATTTCTTTCTTGCAATTATCCTCTTACAAGGTGAATTTCACCCGCAATCTAATGCCGATTATTCCTTTTCTGGCTATTTTCGCGGCGGTTGCGTTAGTATGGCTGGTGGAAATAGCCCTTAAATATTTGCCGGGAGCGTTTGCTCGTTATAACCGTTTTGTGCTGGCAGGGTTGAGTCTGGTAGTGATTTTATTTCCCGCTATCGATATTGCTACACACGCCAACTTGAACGCACAGCCAACCGCCCGCGTTCGCGCCACCGAGTACATCGAAAAGAACCTACCCGCTGGGTCAAAACTTTACATTGAGCCTTTCTCGGTGGAGTTGCTGCCGCGCGATAATTACCGTCTCGAAGGCGGTAGCGCGTTGAAATACCCGCCGGAGTGGTACGCTGCCAACGGCTTTAACTATCTGGTTTTGAGCGAGGCGTATCATAAGGAGTCGCGCACCACAGGGAAAGATTCGATTAAAGCCGCCTACAACGCTCTGATTGACGGACCACGTCCGGCGGGCTTAGAACTCGAACAGGATTTTCAGGTCAACGGCAAGGATAAGCCGGGAGCGCGGGTTATTATCCTGCGAACTACTCTGAAAACGGTATCCCGCAACACACAGGATTACCAGATTCAACGCCCAACCGATGTTAAACTTGGCAACGACATTCGCCTTATCGGGGCGAATTACCCCGATTCGCTGCAAGCCGGAAGTGCTTTAAACCTAGCGTTGTACTGGCAAGCGATAAACGCGCCAACGCGCAATTACACCGTTTTTGTACACTTGCTAGATGAGAACGGCAAGATTGCAAGCCAACTAGATTTGCCCCCGCTAGGCGGTACGCGCCCTACCTCGTTATGGCGACCGGGCGAGATTACCAGAGATGATTATCCATTGCCCTTACCTGCCAACCTTGCAGAAGGTAAATATAGAATTGTGGTGGGGATGTACGAACCACCCAACGGAGCGCGGCTGACCTTATCTAACGGCAGCGATTCAATTGAGGTGGGGACGGTGAGCATCCTCAAGGCAAGTTAGCAATGCTAAAACTACAAACAGCAACTACCGCTAAACCCTCCACTCTCAGGCGCGAAATTATAATACTGGGCGGTTTTGCTCTGATGGCGCTGTTGTTCACCTTTCCTTTGATTGTGCGCTTTATGGTTGCCGTACCGGGCGAGGATAACAAGGATGCGTGGCAAATGGTCTGGAACTTGTGGTGGGTGCGCCACGCCCTTGAAACTGGGCAAAGCCCTTTCCAAACCGACTTGCTCTTTTATCCGATTCAGCCGAGACTGGTTTTGCACGCGCTCAACGCTTGGAACGGTTTTGTGAGCTTGCCTGTACAATATCTTTTCGACTGGTTAGGAGGGGCAGCGCATGGGGCAGTTGCCGCTTACAACTTCATCGTGCTGTTATCGTTCACGCTTGGCGCATACGGGGCGTATCGGCTGGCATTGTGGCTATGGGGCGATTGGAAGGCGGCGCTGGCGGCAGGAGTGGCGTATGGCTTTAGTGCTTTCAACTTTGACCACCTGCTCGGACACCTCAACCTGATTTCCACCGAGTTTATCCCTTTTTACATCCTGTTCCTGCTCAAAACCCTGACAGAACAAGAGAAGTGGGTACGTAACGCATCGCTGACGACGCTGTTGCTTATTTTTAATACCTTCCTCGATTTGCAGTTCGTGTTATATCTGGGGATTTTCAGTGTCTTGCTAATGTTATATCTGACAGTCAAGCACATGTGGAAGCGTGATTTTTCGGCTCTTATGCCGCTATTTCTCAGAGCGGGTGCAATTGCGCTGGCTTTTGTGCTACTGACTCTGCCCTTTACTATTCCGCTAATGCAGGATATTGCCAGCAATCCTAACGCCGTACCCAAACGCGAGGAGAATATCTATAGCGCGGATTTGCTGGCTTATCTCTATCCTAGTCCTTTTCAACCGCTGTGGGGCAATGCTATGAAAGTAGCGGTGAAGCCTTGGACAGCCACGCTGATTGAGAAAATCGTTTTTCCCGGCTATACCGTTTATCTGTTGGGCTTGTTTGGGTTGGTGGTTACGGTACTACCGATTCTGAGGAAAAAGTTGCAAAGCAAGCCTGTAGTTTCTAACCGCCTAGTGAAAGTGGGCGCAGAGTTTTGGCTAGTGGTGGCAGGACTATTCGCGCTTCTCAGCTTCGGGCGCAGGCTGCATATAAACGGAATCGAAGTCGGTCCGCCTTTGCCAGCCTCGCTTATCTTCGACATGCCGATACTAAATGTGACTCGCGTACCTTCGCGCTATGCTTTGCCCGCGCTGCTGGCGTTGGGCTTGCTGGCGGCGTGGGGACTGAGCAAATTGCTGGCGCTGGAGATTGGCTGGAACAAGCGCAAAATTGGTCAGGCGAGTTTGGCGGGCTTGTTTTGTCTGACGCTGGCGTTTGAGCTTTTCCCTGCCCCCTACCAAATGACCGAATACAATGTGCCGCAGTTTTATCGCGAACTGGCAAAAGACCCATCTAAATATGCCATTCTCGACTTGCCCGTGTCGCAATATGAAACCTCCTATATGGAGGCGCAGATGGAACACGGCAAACCGCTCTTGGGGGGCTATGTTTCGCGAAATCCGGCTTACTTCATTCTGGATGGAGCGCCAATCTTTCGCGAGTTTCGCAACTTTGAGACCGCGCCAAAGCCGGATATTTTGCCAGCGCAACCACTCTCACTCGATACGTTGCGCTATTTCAATGCCCGCTATGTCATTATTCATGAAGACCGGGTGCAATCGCGCAGTCAGCTTGATAAGTTGCTGACATTGGCTTATCGCCTGTTTCCGCAAGGTCCCGTTTATGCCAAAGAAGGCTTGCAGGTATTTGAAACTCCTGCCGGAGTACCCGAAAACGTTTTCTTCTATTATCCTTTGCTAAGTAGCTGGAATGAAGCGGAGAACGACCCAAGCGGTATGGTTTATCGTTGGGCTAAGGAGAGCGAGGCGAAAATGGAATTTTGGTGCGGTCAGCCGCGCCGCCTCGAACTTGAGTTTCCTGCTTGGAGTTTCCACGAAGCGCACTCGCTGGAGCTATATTTGAACGGGGTGAAACTGCCAGACGGAAGCCGCAGCATCGGGCTTGAGCCGCAAAATGTGAGGGTAACGCTGGATTTACAAGCAGGTCGAAATATTTTGAGCCTGAAAATAGGCGGTAATGCTAACCGTCCTTCTGATTTTGCGCCCGGTCCCGATACGCGCTCGCTAACAATAGCGGTTGGAACAGCTCATTTTTTGAATCCCTGACATAAAAAAACTCAATTTGCCACTTACCTATACCTAGTTACTGAGGTATTAAAGTTTGACAAGCATTGTTGGGTAACTTATATTAGCCCGTTGTTAGCGACTGCTGTTGAAAATTTAGGGGTGTATATTTGGTAAAGACTAAAGAGAATCTGCGGATGACATGGCTTCTCCCGGCACAAAACTTTATTAAGCGGCGAGAAAATACGCTGGGTTGGTTAACGTTAGGAATATTGACTCTGGTCGGGTTAGGGTTGCGCCTTTATCATATCGAAAGTATTCCGGCGGTTTGGGATGAAGTGTTCAACTATAATGTCGCGCGGCAAGATGTCTCTACTATTATAAACACCGTTTCAAATGCAATCGAACCGCCCTTATATTATTTTCTGTTCCGCCTATGGTCTTTTCTTTGCGGGGGCGCGAACAGCGAATTTAACGTCCGCTTCTTATCAGCGTTGATTGGAACTGCTACCATCCCGGTTTCTTACTGGCTGTTCCGGCAAGTGGTTGGACGCTGGTGGGCATTAGTGGGCGCAGCAATGGTAGCGGTTAACGGCTACCACCTTTATTATTCGCAATATGCCAAAAACTATGTGCTGGTAACGCTTTTTGCGTTTGCTTCGCTGGCGTTATTTCTGAAAATCATCTCAGATTTCAAGCCGGGCAAATTTGGGCTAGATTGGCGTTGGGCGGCTTGGGCTTTGGTTAATACGCTTATTGCTTATACCCATTATTTCAGCGTCTATGTGGTAATTGGCGAATATGTAATGTTGGCAATCCTGCTGGCAATCGGCAAACTCCCGCGCCTGAGAACTTTGCTATATACCGTCGGTTCGCTTTTTGTGTCACTTATTTTGTACCTGCCGTGGCTGCCTGTGGCGTTGCGTTCATTGCATGAGCGGGTTTCAGATCCGGGCTGGCTTTATTACAAGCTCGATTTTGATTTCTTTTACCGACAAGCGGCAGGTTTTCCCAATTTGTTTTTAGGCTTGCCGCTAAAAGATGAATGGTTATTCCGAATGGCATTAGCTTTAGCGGTAGGGGGCGCGGCGGCAGGTTATGCCGCATGGCGTTTGCGCGGACGCACCACCACTGGCAAAAATCGAGTGGTGGCTTTGTGGATTCTATTGCCTGCCATTATCACTCCCTATATCGGGGTAATGATTTATACCAACAGCCAGTTAGAAACTCGAAACTTTCTAGGTGGGGCGGGCGCGGTAATCTACACTCTGCTCTTGTTGATGGGGCAACGCTTGGGGCAATGGAAACGTTGGGCAGGCGTGATAGTTTTACTCTTTTTGTCAATAATCTCGATTTATAGCCTCCAATATTATTACCGTACTGCTACACATGGTGACGATTACCGCGTGATGGTGGCACAAATTCGGCAACTGGAAAGCCAACAGCCTCGCCCTGCGCTGATGATACCGATGAAACCGGTCGAGGATGTCTTGCGTTTCTACATGCGAGATGAGGAACTGAGAGATATTTTGCGTTTGCCACAACCACCAGAATCGGTGATAGTGCCGCCGCAAGGGTTGGTGATTGCAGTTGACCAGCGTTTCGCGGATATTGATTGGGATATAAAACGGCTTATCGGACATCTCCAGACCTATAACCGCAAGATGGGGCATTACCCTTTTCCTGGCGGTCAGGTATTTTACTTTCTTCCTCCCGAATAATGCTATTTTTTCTAGTAGTTCGTACTACATACTTCTTTAACTCACTCTGATATATTCAGGGTAATGTGGGCGAGTAGTATCAAGGCTGCACTATTTCAATGAACTAGGTTAGGTTGCTTGCCTTATAGCTTCACTCAAAACTGGCTTATATTCCACTATTTATAAATTTCCCGTTAAGGGTCGCTTAAATGCGGTCTTTTTTTTCTGTATCCCTAATATTTTAAGGAAGCGAGGATTTGTGGATGGCAGTAGCCGACGCGCCTGAGCATCACCCGCTTGACACCCGCAAGCTTGAACTGCGTCGTTATTTTGGAGTCGATGGCTATGAACGCTGGCGCAAGATATATGGCAGTGAGAAAGTCTCCTTTATTCGCCGTACCGTGCGGGAAGGACACAACGCAATGGTAGCCCAAGCATTGGCATGGGCTTGGGAAAATGGTTCAAACCAACGTGTGCTGGATGCCGGATGCGGACCCGGTCTTGTTTCTAGAGCGTTGGCGCGTGCCGGTTGTACGGTGATAGGCTGTGACCTAGCGGAACAAATGGTTGAAACCGCCGCGCAACTTGCCGCTGAAGAACCTCCGGAAATCGCACAGCGAATGAAATTTGTAGTATCGGATTTGGAGTCGATTGGTACTCTCGTGCAGGAGCAAGTGGATCTAGCAATATGCCTAGATGTGTTGATTTACTACCCCGAAGAACAATTCGGCAACATTATGAAGCATCTAACCGCTTTGACTCCTAATCGTCTTATTTTCACATATGCTCCTGCTCATCCTGTTTTTAAGGCAATGCACCGGATTGGCAGGTTATTCCCACGCGGACATCGCTCCACCAGCATGCAAATTATTGGCGAAGCGGCGGTAAGGCGTGGTCTTGCTACGGCTGGATTGGAACTTGCACGCCAGCAGCATTTCAGTAAAGGTTTTTATCATGTGGTGCTGGCTGAAGCTATCAGGAGATAAAAATGAAATTTGTTTTTCTACTTATAGAGAATAGTGTGCAAAGCGCCACCGAACGCGCTGCTGCCGAAGTTACCCGTAAGCACGGCATAAAGTTGGATTTGAAGTTCTGGACACTACGGCAATTAAGCGAAGGTTCTCCAGCTTGGCCCGAATTTGAACAGGATTTCAAAGAGTGCGATATGTTCGTGGCGAACATGGTAACGCTCTCACATCAGGTAGCAGGGGTAGAAAAAATAATCAAGCAATATGGACCACTCAAGCCCGAACGCTCGATTGTAGTTATGAACTCGATGCCTTCCCTGATGAACATGACTCGTTTAGGCGATTTTGAGTTTACCCGCTTGCTTCAGTTCATGAAGAACAACCCTGTTACTAAAATTTCCGGTTTCGTGGGTAGCTTGAAGCGCTTAGTTACTAAAGACGGACGCTCCGAAGCCAAAGTTGAAACCCTAGAAGATGATGACCCGGATGAGGGTACCCCGCGCCGCCGCTTGAAACGCCACAAGGCAGTCAAGAAGGGCATGCATAATGGGATGGTCAACCTCATGCGTACCCTTCCTAACATTCTGAAACTGCTCCCCGGTCAGGCACAGGATGTACGCGCTTACCTAATGATTATGCTCTATTGGGTGAATAGCTCGCCGGAAAACCTTGAGGAGTTTTTCAAATTCGCCATTGACCATTACATCCCTTCATATAAGGGACCTAAGCTCAAATCCAAAGACCCGGTAATTTACCCGCGCCTTGCCATTTTCCATCCCGATGCGCCCGATAAAACTTGGGAAACCCGCGAGGATTATGATAAATGGCTGGCAAAAGCGCATCCCAAGCAAGCGGGAAGACCCCGCGTAGGTATCGTGGTAATGCGTGCGCTCTATCTTGCCGGAAATCGTCGCCATATTATTGAACTGATTAAGCAACTGGAAGAAGCCGGCGCAGAGGCAGTGCCATGCTACGCGGCGGGTTTGGATTTCCGCCCTACTATCGAGAACTATTTTCTAGATGAGGATAAGAAGGGTAATGTAACCCCGACCGTTGATTTGGTAATCAACATGAGCGGTTTCTCCTTAGTCGGGGGTCCTGCCGAAAACGACGCTTCGGCGGCAGTTGCACAGTTTAACCGCGTTAATCGTCCTCTGTGGTCGGTTATTTCGCTGTTCTTCCAAAGTGAGGAAGACTGGAGAGCAAGTCGCACAGGCTTGAACCCGGTACAGGCGGCGCTACAGGTGGCAGTTCCAGAACTGGATGGCGCTTCTGAACCGCGCGTATTTGCAGCAGGCGTAGAGCGCGGACCTGATAAAAGCATGTATCCGCTACCGGATGAGGTTAAAAGACTAGCGCGAAGGGCAGCGCGACAAGCGACCCTTTCGCATGTACCGAACCACAGTAAAAAAATCGCGGTTGTGCTTTTCAGCTTCCCGCCCAACAAAGGCAACGTAGGTACTGCTGCCTATCTAGGGGTATTTGAAAGCCTTTATCGCCTTATGAAACGCCTGAAACAAGAAGGCTATAATGTCGAAGTACCTGCTAATGCTGAGGAATTACGCAATCAGGTAGTTGAAGGCAATTCGGCTGCCTATGGAACCAGCGCAAACCTGCATACCCATTTGAGTGTTACTGATTATCAACGTCACTTCCCTTATTGGAGTGAAATCGAACCTTACTGGGGTCCTCCCCCCGGCGCGTTACTGAGCGATGGTAGCGGTATGCAAGTGCTTGGTCGTCAATTTGGAAACCTGTTGGTGGGTATCCAACCCTCTTTCGGCTACGAAGATGACCCGATGCGCCTTTTAATGGCGACCAATGCCTCACCGCATCATGGTTTTGCCGCTTTCTATGCTTATCTGGATAAAATCTGGCGTGCAGATGCGGTGCTTCATTTTGGGACACACGGCGCAATGGAGTTTATGCCGGGCAAGCAAGTGGGCTTGAGCGCCAAATGTTGGCCCGACCGATTAATCGGTGATTTGCCAAACTTCTATCTGTATAGCGTCAACAACCCTTCCGAAGGCACTATCGCCAAGCGGCGCGGCTACGCTACTATTATCAGCTACCTTTCGCCGCCGATGGAAACCGCCGGATTGTACCGCCAATTAATCCAGCTAAAGGATACGCTCAATGTATTCCGCAAAGCTCTGGGTGATGGCTATACTTTCAAGGCGCGTTCTGAGAAGACGGCGCAAACCGATGCAGCGGATAGCGGCGGAGATAAAGAGCAGGGTCATCTGGAGATGCTGATAGAATCAATCGTGGAACAGGCTGCGGCAATCAACCTGAAACCGCGTGATGTTGACCCACTCAACGAACCAGAAAAATATTCGCTGGCATTATACAACGACCTGCTAGAAATTGAAGAACGCCTGATACCTAGCGGATTGCACATCATTGATGAAGCACCCGATGTGGCGATGCTTGGCGATATGCTCAACTCTATCGGTAGTTTCTCACGCGGGAAACCCGGTAGCGATGAAGAAGCGCAAGCTCTAACCGATTTGATTGCAACCGGGTTGGGCTTTGACCTTGAAGAAATTCGCGAAAAAGCGCGTGAGGATAACAACTTACTTTCGCGTTGGGAGAAAATAGAGCATATTCAGCGGCAGTCACTCAAGATTCTGGTAGAAGGCTTGACGCAAGGACATGCCGAGAAGTCAGTAAAAGATGCTGCTCGGTACTTACACTCGATGGCAAGAGTTGATACCCATGCCAGTGAGCCGATGTTTGAATATCTGGCGGAAGTGGCTGAAACCCTAAAGCATAATGCCGAAATCAAGCAGATTATACGCGCTTTCAACGGCGAATACATCGAGCCTAGCCCCGGCAACGATATTGTACGTAATCCAGAAGTGCTACCCACCGGACGCAATATTCACGGGTTAGACCCTGCATTGGTTCCTAGTCCAATCGCCCGCCGCAACGGTGAGCGCAGCGCGAAGGCAATGCTGGAACGCGCCCGCGAGGAAATTAACTTGCCGGAAGGGCAGTATCCAGAAACTATTGCGATGGTATTGTGGGGTACAGACAATATCAAAAGCGATGGTGAAGGCGTAGCGCAAGCGCTCTATCTGCTAGGCACACGCGCCACTACCGATGGCTTGGGCAAGATTAGCAATGTCAAATTGCTGACTCTTAAAGAACTGGGTCGTCCACGTATTGATATTGTGTGTACGGTCAGCGGTATTTTCCGTGACCTGATGCCAAACCAGATGGAGTTGATTGACCGAGCGGTACGGTTGGTAGCGCAAGCGGATGAGCCAATTGAAATGAACTACGTTCGCAAGCATGTTTTAGAAGAGGTTTCCAAAGGCATGACTTTCGATGAAGCCTGCGCTCGCGTTTTTAGCAATGCGCCGGGACAGTATGGCGCAAACGTCAACTTTATGGTGGACAATTCCAGTTGGGAAAATGATGATGAGTTGAGCGAAGCCTTCCTGAATCGCAAGAGCTTTGCTTATGGCATCAAGAGCGGTGGCGAAAATTCCCGTAAGTTGATGGAGGCTGCTCTAACTCGCGTGGAACTTAGCTTCCAGAATGTGGATAGCGCCGAAGTCGGTATCACCGATGTAGATCACTATTACGAGTATCTGGGCGGTGTAACCAAAGCGGTAGAAAAGCTGACGGGCGGGAAAAAACCAGCAGCGTTGGTTGCCGATAGCATCTCCTCTACTAGTGGCGGGTTGAGTCAGGGCAACGGTATCAAGTCGCTGGATGAAGCGGTACGGCTAGAATCTCGCACCAAACTGCTGAACCCTAAATGGTACGAGAGTATGCTCAAATATGGCTACGAGGGTGTACGAGAAATCGAAACCCGCGTCAGCAATACTTTCGGTTGGAGCGCGACTGCTGGCGCAGTAGATAATTGGGTTTACAGCGATATTGACCAAACTTTTATCGCCGATACCAATATGCGCGAAAGGCTGACCGAGATGAACCCTTACAGCTTTAAGGGCATCGTGGGCAGGTTGCTGGAAGCTAACGGGCGCGGTTTCTGGGAAGCCGATGCCTCCACTATCGAACGACTCAAGGATATTTACGCTGGTCTGGAAGATGAAATCGAAGGACTTGGCGAGCAAGGCTCCGGTATAATGGGCGCAAATCCTAACGCGCGTACTGCCGGACGCAACCTGTAATCTGAATAAGAAATACCCTGTGTCTAACGGGCAGGGTTTCGAGCAGGGGGTAATCAAAGCCCCCTGTTTTATAAATTCCGGAGAAGTCAGGGAGCGCTTAAATTGGGAGAACCGGGTTATAATATAATAGTCTAACAAAAAGTAACTACACAGCTAGTATGTGTTAAAATGCATGTGAATAAGGCTCTTTTTGAGATTCTTTTGCAATTAGGATGAAAAAGAAACTTTACTAATAAAACCTATTTCTAGCAACTCCCTTTGCCTTTTTTCAATTTACCGATTCGTTCTGTTCTTTTAGTCAAACGTCAATAGAGAGAAAGGTTTTGTAAATGTCATTAGAACCTTACCATCCAGTTGATGCGGATGAGGCGGAAGAATTGATTGCAAAGGGTGTGAAGGTGATTGATGTTCGCCAGCCTTATGAATATGGCTACGACCATATTGACCAAGCTTTACTTGTATCAATTGACGGACTTTACTCATTTTCTCAAGCACTGAATCAAATAAATCTTTCTAAGGATGAGCCTTTAATTTTTGTGTGCGAAATGGGACAGCGTAGCACTGCTGCTTGCGAGGTAGCGGCAATTGCCGGTTACACTAATATATATAATCTTTCAGGCGGTATGAATATGTGGCGCTATTCCGGCAAAATGGTAGTAAAAGGGAAAAAATAGTTAGTGAGAGGGTTTTCTGCCATGCGTTGAATTATCAAGCGCATGTTGGACTCGGTTTCTAACATCATGTTCCGCATCAATCGTTTGATTGATGACAATATCCACCACTTGTAAGACTTCTCCGGTGATTGAACGCTTATCAAAACCCTATGCGAATGCTCTCCAATTATTTTATCAAGCGGATTCCAAGCTTGGCAGCGGCTTCTTCTACTGAACCTTCCCTCGAAACTTTGGTTTCTTTTTCTTTATCAGGGTTGCCGGGTAAGGAAACCAGCGAAGGTGATTCGGGTGTTTCATCTGAGAACTCGTCTTGCAATGGCAGGTTATTTTCATCTGAGAGATGGTTATCCGCTCTTAATAATGAGTTAAGATAATCTTGAAGACTGCCCGCTTCCAGTTCAGGTTGTCCGATGAATTCAAGAGTACGTAAAGTTTCGAGGGTCTGCATTATGTCTCGGAATTTATCCATACTTAGCAGAACCGCCGAAGCTTGATTGTTACGTTTGATAATAAAGTGTGTTTCGCCACTATCCAGCATATCCAACAAATGAGATAATTCGGCGCGGAGTTGTGTTGTCGTAATTTCTTTACCCATAATATGCCTGCTGGATAATTCTAAAAATGACTTCTGCCCTCATTTATTATTCTTACTTACTTTGATTTGCTGTTTCATCTATAATTTTGATTAGTAGCTTTAGTTTGGAAATGGCTTCTGTAGCTACTTTACGCATGCTTACAAATGTCACCGGGTCAATTTCCTTTGCCCAAAGGCGCATATCAGATTCACCCAGTTCATTCCATTTGGCATCCTGCTGTATTCGCAGCTTGATTTTCCGAACCGGGTCACTTCTCTGTACCGCCCGAGGGTCTGGCGGTTCTTCTTCGGCTGTAGGAAGAACTCCCAGAGCTTCTGCCAGTTTATCCACATCGGCAGTACGCACAAAAGGATTGCCGGATTTCCCACCGAAAGTTTTCAGTTTGCCTTCCTGAATATATTGCAGCACAGTTTGACGATCTGTTTTGAGGTTTGCAGCTGCTTCTACTGCATCCATAAAGGCAGGTCTGATTATCTTAGAATCCTTGCTCATGTTTTTTTGTTACGTTCAATCTTTGAAATACTCCAGCGATTTGAGGTATCATATCCGAAATCGGATTATTAAGCAACCGTGATTGATGTTACTATTCGTTTACCAGCCGCCAGAGTCGCATAATTTCGGACACGCTCCATGCTTGCGCTATACAGCCCAATGGTCGATGGGGTGGCTCTGCATCGAATACCTCGTTGATAGTGCCTATTCCGCCTTCTTTAAGGCAACTTTGGAATTGTAACAGGTAATTTCGAGCGGCTTTTTTATCCTTGAAAACCCGTAGATGCGCTTCAACAAAAGCGCCCATCAACCATGACCATACAGTTCCATTGTGATAAGCAACGTCTCGTTGTACTTGATTTCCGGTAAAACGAGTCTTGTAACGTGGGTCATTTCGGTTAAGCGTTCGCAAACCGTAAGGCGTTAATAGCTCACGTTCGCATACATTTATTATGCTTTTAGCCTGATTGACTAATTCTTCGGTTTCGAGATTTGCATAGGGGCTAAATGGTAATGAGATTGCGAACAGTTGGTTTGGACGAATCGAAGAATCGCGCTTGAGTGAATTAATATTGGGTGCAGACGCATCTTCCGATTCTATCACGTCAAATAAATAGCCACCTTCTTTGTTCCAGAATTTTCCTAGAAAAGAGCGGCGGGTTTTGTCGTACAAGGTATCATACGTCTGAGTGGTTTTTAGATTAAGTTCACGCCGGAAATAATTCATAATTCCTAACGCATTACACCAGAGCGCATTTATACTTACGGGTTTTCCATGACGGGGCGTTACAATCAAATCACCGATTTTTACATCCATCCAAGTGAGTTGTGTTCCCGGTTCTCCGGCGTGCAATAAGCCATCATCTGGGTCAACTCGGATACTGTAGCGAGTTCCGCGCAGATGCCATTGGATAATTTCTTCAAGATTTGGGTATAAGTCGCTAACCAGTTTTGAATCGGTAGTTGCTTGGTAATAGTCATATATTGCTTGGAAGAACCAGAGAGTGGCATCTACAGTGTTATATTCAAGTTTTTCCTCTTTATCAGGAAAACGGTTTGGTAGCATCCCTTCGCTTAGATAGGCAGTGAAGGTGCGAAGTATCGCGGAAGCTTCCCCAAAACGCCCGCCGCTTAGTGTTAAACCCGGTAGCGCAATCATAGTGTCGCGCCCCCAGTCGGTAAACCAGTGATACCCGGCAATTATTGTCCGATCTTTTCCACCCGGTTTTAGGACTTGCTCTACCGAAGGGCGGGCTACAATAAACTGATCACCGGCGGCAGCAAGGCATTTACCAAATTCGTCAAGTTTGCTAAACGACTGAATACCCAACATCCTGTGTTGTTGGTTTTTTAGCGAGACCTCAAAATCCTCTTCCGGTGCCTCCCCTAATGATGCTACCAAGCCTGCCGATTTTCCCGGTTTCAACTCAACCACATAGACTTGTGGTTCAAATAAATCTTCGAGATGGTCAAGCCCGCGTTCTAATTCAGCGCGATGATGAAAGTTATATAACCAGTAACCTGTTTGGGTAACAGACCAACCCTTCTCATTTTCAAAGCGAATCTGTAAGGGCAAACCCGGTTCTTTTCTGTAATATTTAAACCCTGCATTATTCTCCAAAATATCACAGTACCAACGCATCTCAAGATTAGCGCGGGCTTCGTCATGATAATTTTTGCGGGTTATTAATGGATGCAAGCGCAGTTCAAGCTTATCTCCTTGCTCTGCGCCCTCTAAACGATAACGAATATAGGTTGCGTTATAGCCGTTTGCCATCCAGACCATTTTTACAAGTCTGTAATTACCTACTTCATAATGAAATTCCACTGACCAGTAGTTTTGGATAAATTGCTTTAGATATTGGTCGCCCCGTGGTTCAGCAACTTCATTTGACCATTCGTTAACATCCAGTGGATACACTACATCATTTATTACTAATTCTTCGTTAATTTTAGATAAAAGCGTCGTGCGTTCGGTAGGTATCTTCTCGGCAGCAACCAGCAAGCCATGATAACGGCGAGTATTTGCTCCAAAGATTGAAGCGCTTGCCCAACCGCCCAGACCGTTGGTAAGTAACCATTCTCGTTCAAGACCACCTTCTAAGTCTTTCCAATCTGTAGGTGTCAGTTTGACCCTTGCCATTTGTCGTTGTGTTCTCTCTTGCGAACTCATATAGCCCAACGTTCTAACGCTTCTATTACTTGTCCTAATCTTGGAACGACCTTGAAAAATACTACAGGATAAAGCGGGTCTTGCCCTTTTTTACTGTAATGCTGCGGTTGCGACTTTAACTTGAACAAGTTTAGCATAAGTTATATCCAATAATTTGTGGTTTGTATGTATTTGTATTTAATGGTTGTTGTTATTATAACAGTTATTAAGAAATATAAATGTTTCTATTCTATGTAGCTTCTACAATTATGTTAGAAGGTTGTTGAGAGGATCGGATATTAGCGAGGTTTGCTAAACCTCAGTGTACTGTGTTAGATTTAGCGTCATTTGGTCAACTGGTTCTATAGTTTGATAATTAGCGCAAATGTCAAAATCAATTCTTAAAATAATGCTGTCAGTGTTGGCATTTTTGGGCGCAATCCAGATGATGCGCGGTTTTCTTGCGCTTTTCACGCCGTTGGTATTGGATTACACCGAGCAAATGCTGGTTGCCGGAACATGGCAGTTAGAAAATAACGGCATCGCCGCAATGTACGCGCCACCGGGCGCACCCTACGACATGCCCGGTATCCAGTACCCACCCTTGTTTCCTGTGCTGACAGTCTTATTACACAATATCTTCGGTATCAGCCTAGAAGGGGCAGTGCGCTTCTGGAGCTTTGGCGGCTATATCGCTGCGGCAATTGTCGCCGGTTTCATAGTTAAAGAGTGGTTGCCTAAACAGCCGCTTCGCTATAACTATTTGACAATTTTTCTGCCATTTTGCTTCTGGCCCGTAATAATCTACATGCAGACTGCGCGGGTTGACCCTTTGGCTCTATTTCTGAGCTTGAGCGGCGCATGGCTTTATCTACGCAACGGTTCTGTCAAAGCAACCGGGTTTCTATTTGCGCTTGCCGCGTTAACCAAACAAACTTATCTTGCTGCGACCATTGCTTTGCTACTCAATTTGTTACTAGCAAGAAAATGGAAAAAAGCCGGGATTTTTACTGTTTCCTATATTTTGCCATTGGGTATTGCCTATTTTGTTACAAATATTCTTTCGGGTGGGATTTTCTTTAATATATTTGACCCCTCCAGAGCAACCCGGTTTATATTTCATCTCGCGCCGGGAATGGTCTTTTTCTTCTTGATTGACCATTTACCCATATTAATCCTAGCAAGTACGGGCGTTGCTTTCTTATGGAAGAAGGAACAGCCCTTTTTACCGCTCTATGCCCTATTCAGTGCGTTATCTTGCCTTACTATAATTAAAGATGGTGCAGTGGATTACTATTTTACCGAACTGGTTTATCTTGCCAGTATAATGACCTGTATATTTTTGCAAAGTAAAAATACGGAGACAAGGGATTTAAACGCAAAGCAGCGTAAAATAAAAAACTACGTGCCAACCTTATTAATCGGAATCCAATGCTTGCTTGGCGCGGGAATGGTAATAGGTTATTCGCAACTTAATGCCGCCGATAATTTCACAGAAGCGTATCAAGCGGGAGCAGCGGTCATCAAAGATGCTCAGGATAGCCTTGTGCTGGCAGATGGCGCGTTGATAGCCAATGAATATTATAATAGAGCGGGTGATTACCTGATTTATTCTATTATGTTAAGTTCAGGGAAAGCCGATTCAACCTTATTAGTAAAAGACCTCAAAGAAAAACGTTGGAAGCAAATCCTGACGGTTACGCCTGACTTGTACCGCTGGGTTGCGCCGATAGCAAACGCGCTTGCCGATAATTATGAGGTGCAAATTTTGCGAGGGCGGGATAGTCAGGGTTTGTACTGGCTATATACCCCGAAAAAATAGCCTGAAACTCTGGAATGAAGGGAAATAATGCTAACCAACTTGTCGAATAAATTTCAATACCGCGATAACCGCTTATTTATTGAGGATATTGAGCTTGGCGAAATTGCTAATAAAGTGGGTACGCCCTGTTATATTTATAGCGCATCTGCTATACGCGAGCGTTACCGCCAATATGCCCGTGCTTTTCTTATAGCGGGTTTGGAAGCTGAAATTTTTTATGCGGTAAAAGCCTGCTCAAACCTTGAAATAATCCGTTTGCTTGCCAATGAAGGGGCGGGAGCAGATGTAGTATCGGGAGGGGAACTACTACGCGCCATAAAAGCGGACGTTCCTGCCCATAATATAGTGTTCGCGGGAGTGGGTAAAACCAAACACGAGATAGGATTGGGCTTGAAAAGCGGTATTCGCGCTTTTAATGTTGAGTCCGAACCAGAGTTAAGGCTGATTGAGCGGGTAGCCGAGCAATTGGGTTTATCTGCGCGTATTTCGCTGCGTTTAAATCCGGGTGTCAATCCTCATACCCATGCGTATATTACCACCGGACAAAGAGGTAACAAGTTTGGTATAAGCTACGAACAGGCGTTGGAATTGGCACGCTACGCTACAAAATCGCCTTATCTTTGGTTGGTAGGAGTACAGTGTCACATCGGCTCGCAACTACATGAGCTTGAACCAATCGGCGAGTCAATAACTCGGTTGGTAGATTTGGCGCAAACGATTGAGAAGCAAAATAATTGTGCGCTAGAATATCTCGACATCGGGGGAGGCTTGGGAGTGGCATATAAATTGTCAGAAGAACAAGCTGCTTCTCCCGAAGCTTTAGCGCAACTGGTGGCAAATGCGCTGGCAAAATACGGGCGAAATTGGAAAATACTGACAGAACCGGGACGCTGGATAGTAGCGGAAGCAGGTGCGCTATTAACAGAAGTGTTATTCCTGAAAAGAGATAGCGAGACAAACTTCGCGATTGTGGACGCGGCGATGAATGATTTGATTCGTCCTTCGCTCTATCAAGCATATCACGAAATAGCGCCACTGGTCGAACCATTAAACAGCGACCTGATTAGTTATGATGTGGTAGGTCCAGTTTGCGAAAGCGGAGATTTTCTAGCTCAAAATCGGGCTTTACCGCTACTAGAAGAAGGTATGAAGCTGGCTATTTTGGGCGCAGGGGCTTATGGCTTCAGTATGTCCTCAAATTATAATAGCCGTCCACGCGCAGCTGAAATATTAGTCGAGGAGAATAATTGGCGTATCATCCGCTCAAGGGAAACATTTGAGGATTTGATACGCGGAGAGGGATAAGCAATTTATTGTGTTTGACTTCCAAGTTGTAAAGAATTTCCCGAAATTGGTTTTTTTTGCGTAACCCCCGAAACGGGGTACTGCTGCCACAAACCAGTTAATATTGTGTTTCAAAATGGTTAGTTAGCACCTTCCAACCCGGACGTGGAACAAGCAAAGGAATGGTTGCTGCGCCAAACAATGGCAGAAACACTCCAAAGGTAAAAATGCACCCCTCTTTTTGTGCCTATTTGCCGCATGCCTTCTTTTGGCATAAAATGAAGCAAAAATTAACTAGAGGATAACATGGAAAGTTTGAAAGAAAATATTTTTCTGGTAGGGTTCAGCGGTACGGGCAAAACCAGCGTTGGTAAACTGCTTGCCCGGATGCTCGGTTACGAGTTTGTCGATACCGACCTCCAGATTGAGGCTAATACCGGGAGAAGTATCCCTGAAATTTTTGCTGCGGATGGGGAAGCGCCTTTTCGCCAGCTTGAAAGTGATGTGTTGGAATCGGTTTGCCGCGAAGATTATCAGGTGGTTTCTACCGGCGGCGGCATCGTTATTTCGGCGACAAATCGTACAAAGATGACTGCTAACGGCTATGTATTTTGCCTTGAAGCGCGTCCCGAAACAATTATGGTGCGCCTTATGCTGGCAAGCAGTGAACCCGGTTCGGTGCGCCCTTTGCTACAAGGCAATGACTCCTATAATCGTATTACCAGCCTAAAAGCGTCACGACAATCATTTTACGCCGAGTCAGATTGGACAGTGCATACCGATTTTTTGACCCCCGAAGTTGTAGTGGAGGAAATTATACGGGCTTTAGAACTGGTAAAACGGCGCGGTGAAAAAGGCAAGGGTGGCGCAACTACGCCTGCTAAGAGAGCCGCCGCCGATGCAATAGTTTTCAGCCCGCATACTTCTGACTCAGAAGCGCTTCAAATCAAAGCCACCAAAGGTAGTTATAATGTTTTATTTGCGCCTGATTTGCTGGCAGAACTTGGAAGTCTCATAAAAATTCATTTGCCGGGTAGCGAGAACCGCGCCGTATTTGTAATAAGCGATTCTAATGTTGCAGCAATCTATGGAGAGAAAACATTGGACGCGCTACGCTCGGAAGGCTTTCGCCCTACACTATCGAGCGTACCCTTCGGCGAACAGTCCAAAAGCCTTGAGCGTGTGTCAGAGCTATACGAAAAGTTAGCAGAAGCGCGTGCCGAACGCAAAGATATAATTGTGGCGTTGGGCGGAGGCGTTGTGGGAGATTTAGCCGGGTTTGTGGCGGCTACATGGCTACGTGGTGTGCCGCTAGTGCAAGTTCCTACCACGTTGCTGGCAATGGTAGATAGCAGCGTAGGCGGCAAAACTGGAGTTAATTTGCCACAGGGCAAAAATCTGGTGGGCGCATTTTACCCGCCACGCTTGGTGCTAACCGATGTCAATTTGCTAGATAGCTTGCCCGAAAGAGAGCGGCGCAGCGGTTGGGGAGAAGTTATAAAACACGCCATTATTCCCGGTGCAGACCTCAATGAGCAGGGCGCACTGAAACGCTTGGCGCGATTGGAAACGCACTTGCCACGCTTGCAAGCTGGCGAGGCGGAAATAACCGCTGCGATTTTGCGGGAGTCTGTAGCGGTAAAGGCAGGGGTAGTCGAGCAGGACGAGCATGAAACAGGCTTGCGAATGACTCTTAACTACGGGCATACTTACGCGCATGGTCTAGAGTCGGCTGGAGGTTACAACCTGCTATTGCATGGCGAGGCGGTAGCGATTGGGATGCACGGGGTAGCTTTGCTTTCACAGCAATTGGGCTACTGCGATTCCGCTTTTGTGGAAAGACAGCGCCAAATCCTCGAAGGCTTCGGTTTCAAGCTCAAGGCAGCAGTTGACCCGGATAGAGCGTTAGCAGCTATGGGTCTAGACAAAAAAAGTGATGGCGGGGCAATTCGCTGGATAATCCCAGAAGGGGTTGGGCGTGTCACAATCCGCAAAGACATACCCTTTGAAACAGTCCGTGAAGTAATGCGGGAATTGGTTGGGTAAAAAAAGGACGCTCCCAGTCGAGCGTCCATTTCAAGTTTTTTACTTCTAGCTGATAGAGGGTTGCATGTGGTGTTCGCCTGGCTTGCCCTCAAGGATGTGCTTAAGGCGCGAAAGGCTATGTTGAAGGTAGCCAGTGAGTACCGGGTCAAGCATCTGGATGGCAGTATTGGCGAAAAAACCGATAAAAGCTGTACGCATCACCAGTTTTAACTCAAGCGAAACGCGAGTATTACCATCGGCGGTCTTATGCAATAGCCATATAACCTCGCTGTCGTATTCTTTATCTTCAGAGCGCAATCGCACTTCCTGTCCGGGAGTAAAAACCACAACTTTATAAAGGATTGAAACCTTTTTGCCAAAAAACGCCCCTTTGCCCCTCACATAAGTACCCAAACGATAAATACCATCGGTAGAGGGTGGGCGTACCAATGGTTTAACCTCGAAATCCCGAATAAAATACTCGTTGGTTTTATTGCCATTAGAAAGATATTCGAAAACTTCTTCAGGGATTCGATTTATCTCTACAACACTTTTCATGATTATTTTCCTATTTCAAATAGATTTGAGGGTTTCTGCTTAAAGCTACCAAACTTGCCCCACTATGTAGGTAGTTTACAATACAATAATAGGCTTTCTCAAAAAGCGGCTTGTTAAAATCTTATTTGAATATTACTAAAAAATTGTATAAGCAATTACGAAACGCCCACATAACGAATTTTGGTAAGTCCGTTACCGAGTCCAGCTATCAGCAAATTACCATCGGCATTGAAAGTAACCCACGCCGCAGACGAGCCATTTTTAAAGCTGGCAAGGGGCGAGCCTTTAACCACATCCCAAAGGCGTGTAAACTGGTCTTCCGAGCCGCTTGCCAGAATTTTACCGGAAGGACTGAAAGCCACCGAGCGCACTTCCTCTGTATGCCCTTTGAGAGTGTAGCGCAGTTTGCCAGTAGCCGCTTCCCAAATCAGCACATTGGCATCCTTCGAGCCGCTTGCTACCAGTTTGCTATCGGGGCTGAAAGTGACAGGCAAAACCCAATTAGTATGACCTCTCAGGATAGACGAAGTTTTACGAGTAGCGACATCCCACAAACGTACCGTATAATCCAGCGAACCGGTAGCGATGAGCTTACCGTCAGGGCTGAATACCGCGCTTTCAATCCAGTTGGTATGCCCATTGAGGATGGCAAGCTCTTTGCCGGAAGGAATCTCCCACAGGCGCAAGGTGGTATCTTTAGAGCCACTGGCGAGGGTTTTGCCGTCCGGGCTAAAACTGACCGCCGCTATCTCATCGGTATGTCCCTTGAGGGTAGCCAGTTCTTCGCCACCGGGCAATTGCCATAATTTAATAGTCTTATCTACCGAACCGCTGGCAAGCAATTTTCCGTCCGGGCTGAAAGCCACCGCTCTAACTTCGGCAGCATGTCCTTTGAGCGTTTTAAGCTCTTTGTGGCTGGCAAAATCCCACAATTTGATAGTTTTGTCAGCAGAGGCGGTGGCAAGGATTTTACCATCGGGACTCAACACCGCTTGCCATAGCCCACCAGTATGCCCTTGCAAAGTGGCTACTTCTTCGCCGAAACGATAAGCAGGCGTAGGCGAGGGTAACGGGGTAGCAGTAAAAGACGGAGTAGGGGTAGGCGGTATGGTGGTAGGAGTAGGGATGGCGGTGGGACTTGGGGCAACCGTTGCGGTGAGCGCAGGTGTAACAGTAGGCGCGACAGTAGCGATAGGCGAATCGCCACAACCTACCAGCAGCATAAGCGCGGCGATTATCAGAAGAAGGGTTAGGGAAAAACGTTTGGTCATTCTTGTTCTCAATCTGTGGTAAAAAGCGACAAAAGGTTGAAAATACCGCTTTAGATGAAACCGCTTTTACCGAAATTTGTCAAGCCTCCCTTGTTCAATTTTGGCGGTAATATACTATGCCTTCACGTTCTTCGGCTAAAACCTGCCCTTCTTGTTTCAAACGTTCAAGATGTGACAAGACCTCCATCAAGCCCAAATAACGGTTGAAACCCTTCAAGCGGTCTCCCCAAATGGTATGCGCTACCCCTTTAGCAGTAAGCGGGCTATGCTCTAGCCCTGCTAAAATTTTATTCATACGATGGCGATGATGTAGCTTCAGATTTTCTATGCGGTGACGATGATTACCAAAGGGATGACCATGCGCTGGTAAAATCTCATCTACCTCTAAAGCGGCAAGTTTATCCAACGAACTGATAAAATCGCCCAATGGGTCGGGCCGAGAACCGGGGTATATACCGATATTGCTGCTAATGGTGGTTAAAAGATGGTCGCCAGACAAAAGTAATCGCTGTTCGCGGTTATATAGCACAAAATGACCGTTGGTGTGTCCGGGTGTCCAAACTACTTCCCAACCGTCAGTTTCATTCCGTAAGCTGACTTTCTCGCCTCCTCCCACCAAAGTATCACCCGGCTTTAAATCTATCATCTGCATTGGAAAACCGGCGGGGTCACCACCTAAATCAGCCGCGCCGTTTTGCAATAACCATTTATACATCGCCTCGTTTGACTCTTGCGGCTTAGAGGTGCGGTAGTGCATAAACTCATGGTCAAGTTGATGGAAAAAGATTTTTGCGCCCGGTGCCGCTTCACGCAGGGAGGAAAGCGCCCCGATATGGTCAATGTGGTAGTGGGTCAGGAAAATATCGGTTAACTCACCAAAATAAATGTCCAACGCTTTAAAGCCCTGCTGCAAATCTTCCCACGCAATAGGCAAACCTGTATCCACCAACGTCAGACGGTTTGTGCCTTTCAACAGGTAAACATTGATGTGAAACGGTTCAAACGGCATTGGAAGTTTTATTTTGTAGAGATTAGCCGCGACTTCTTGTATAGCAGATGTACCGGATGAGGCTGATTCAGACATTAGAAAAGTTCCTTTAAATAGGCTGATTTAAAACCCTAGTATGAAATACGGGTTTATAAATATAATTATGTAAACTTAATAGCTTGATAAGTAGAAAATAACATTCCTTGCTCTATCCAATTTAGAGTATGCGTTTTCCAAGCGCGGAAGCCACCAGTTCGATGCCCATTTCAACGGTGGCATCCTCTTGTAGGTTAGTACCACCCTGTGCAAGGTTGTGCCTATCTTCGAGATAACCCAAGCGCGGATTAATCTCCACCAAATCCATAGAAACTAATGCGCCCGTTTCCGCCAACGCTTCGCAGATAAAGTGCGCCTCGCGATAGTTCAAACCACCACGCGCTTTAGTGCCGGTGTTGGGGGCAATATAGGGGTCAAGCGCGTCTATATCAAGGCTAAGATGGATTGGGCGGTTGTTGTCAGGGTTTATCGAGTTCAACGCCATTTCCATCACCCTACCGATACCGTAGCGGTCAACCTCCATCATGGTAAAAACCTTGATGCCGGATTCGCGTAGCAAAATGCGCTCCTCTGCATCAATCGAGCGCACCCCAATAAGAGTCACATGGTCAGGCTTGAGCAATTGCGTTAGCCAATCAAAACCGGGCATTGAACCGGGATTAATTTTGCCCATCAGGGCAGCAAGCGGCATCCCATGCAAATGACCGCTAGGCGAGCTTTCGGGAGTATTGAAATCGCCATGTGCATCTACCCACACTACCGATACATCTGGTCGCGCCTTTACCATTCCGCTAATAGAACCCATTGCAATACTATGGTCGCCTCCAAGCGTAAGGCAAAATTTACCCTCCCCCGCTAGATTAGCCACTCTTTCAGAGAGAAGGCGACAGGCAGTACCCACCTCATGCGCGTATTTTACCTTGCCCAAAGTGACCTGACCTATATCAAGTTCACGGTGATGAGGCAGGTCGAAAGGCAAATCACCCGTATCAATAACCTGCCAGCCTAATTCTTGAATTGATTGCGCCATCCCTGCCCTACGCAGCGCATCGGGTGCATCTTCTACCCCCGCCAAGTCCTGTCCCAATGCCAGCGGCGCGCCAACCATTGCTATCATTCTTGGTTCGCTCAAATATTTCATGGGTTTCTATTTGCTCCACGTAATTGTAACCTACGCCGAATAACGATACCCAACCTTTGCCGAAAGCGACAGCAGAGCGTAAAGTGTCTCAAAATGTGGCACAGGCACATTATATTTGTGGGCGCGTTTCACTAATGCCCCTAGCAATGAATCTACTTCAGTGCGGTGTCCTTTCTCAAAATCGCGCTGTAGCGAACTTTTGAAGGCAGTATCAAGCGGGAAGAGTGGATGTTTAGCACGTTCTATCATCTCAGGCGCAAAATGCACCCCTTCCGCGTGGGCAACAGCGGCAGCTTCCGCTACCAGAGTCGCATAAAGCTGTTTGGTTAGGTCAAAGCCAAAAACCTCACCTCCATGAGCGCGTGCCGCAGCAGTTAGAGCAGCGGTAGGCGCAAGCGCAAGAAATTTAGTCCAAAGTACAGTATGCGGGTCGGCGCTGAGTGAAGCTTTGATATGTGCAGCATTGAGCAACTCCACGAATTTTTCCATCCGGGTAGTACGTACCTCGCTTAATTCGGCTACCTCAAAAGCGCTGCTATCACGGGCAGGTCCATACTTTATCACCACGCCCGGCTCACCTAGCGTGGCTTCAACGCGAACCGCTCCGGCTACTACACTATCATCACCATATAGAATCGAGAGTTGGTGGGGTGCATCCAAACCGTTTTGAATGGTTATGATAGCGGTTTCGTGTCCCATCAAGGGTTGCAATTTATTCCCCGCTTCGATGGTATCATAAGCCTTTACCCCGAAAATAATATAATCAACTTCGCCAACTTCTTCTGGGTCATTCGTAGCAAACACCTTGAGTACATCAGATTTAACTTCGCCCTGATTGATATAGCGCAAAGTCAGCCCTTTCTCTCGAATTGCCTCCAGATGCGCCCCTCTTGCAATAAAACTTACCTTATGATTGTTCAAGGCAAGTAAACCGCCCACATAACCGCCTACTGCGCCTGTACCAAATATCGCAAACCTCATAATATGTCTCCCTTTTTGTCTGGTAGCGATTGATCTCTATTCAATTGTAGTCCTTGATAGGAATCGTTGCAAGAAATAACCGCTAATTCGGTTTAAACAGTAATTTCATACTGACCGTTACAAGCAAGGCTTATCCTGTTTTTCTATTTGTTGGTACGTTTGTATAACTGGCAGGTAAATAAGGGATGCAGGGTAAGCTCCCCGCCGCGGGGTAAATAAAGGGTGTCCCTACCCCCCTTGAGGGGGTTAGGGTGGTGAATAGTTACTATTCAGAAGTGATATTGCAGATTTCCACAGATTCAAGCAGTAGAACTACAAAGATAGATTCCTTCTGATTCGGTGCAGATGCTTTGAGGCTCAACGTGGATTTGCACTGTTACGCCGTTGACGGAATTGTGAATATCCGTTTCAAGCCAATTGCAAAGGCGATGTGCCTCCAGAGCGGTCATTTCATCTGGTACAACCAAATGAAAATCAATGTGGCGTTCGGGTCCGGATTGACGAGTGCGTAGCATGTGGTAATTTACATACCATTCTTTGTAATGCTCGATTCTTTGGCTAATTACCCTATTTTCCTCTTCCGGCAAGCTAGAGTCTAGCAAGCCTGAAATAGAATGCAACAGAATATCCCAACCTGCTTTGATTATCAGCAAGGCAACCAGCAAGGCAACCACCGGGTCAAGCCAGTTCCAGCCCGTTAGCGAGACTAGCGACAAGCCCACCAGCACCCCAACACAGGTTACAACATCAGCGTGAAGATGCGCGGCATCCGCCAGCAAGGCGATTGAGTCGGTCTCTTTAGCTACTTTCTTGAGATAACTGGATACTAAGTAGTTGACCAGCGCAGAAGCGCCCATAATGGCGGCACCCAACAAAGGTTGGTCTATCACGGGGGCTTCGCCGAATTTATCCAGTGCTTCCACAATGATTACCCCGGCTCCTGCAAAAATGAGCAAGGATTCGATTGCGCCGCTCAAGTTTTCGATTTTGCCATGACCAAATGGGTGGCTTTTATCAGCGGGACGCGCCGCTATCCTAATCGCTATAAGGGCAATAATGGCGGCTATTAAATCTACACTGCTATGAATCGCCTCGGAGATAACACTGATTGAGCCGATAGTCAGACCAACCGCCAGTTTGGAAACAATAAGCGAACTATTTGAGATAACACTCCAACGCGCAGCACGCTTGCGCCGCGTGACTATATCTATACAGGCGGTTTTTGTATTCGTAGCAACCTGCTCATTAACCTTTAGCAAAGGATATTCCTTTCTTCCACACTACTTTGTTATGAAAGCTAACCAAAAAATATTAATATATTATACGCAGTTTGTGAAGAATGAAAGAAAAAATTAGTGTTTGCCATCTTTAATTGAACATCAAAGATAAACATTGAGAATAATATTGGTTAATATTTCTCATTAGTAAAGGCTAATTTGCGATACCTGTGCATTAGCGCAAAAAGTGTGTTATACTTGTTAAGAACAAATATATGGCTGTGATAAGAGGTTGCGTCAATGAAGTTACGTACCTCAGGGAACTTCTTCAGCAATCGGCACTTATCCAACGTGTCCTGTTTTCCTTCTCTTTGAAGCTTTCCCCAGGCTAATTTTTCTGTTCATCTTTTATCAATAATATGACTCGTTCTGGCTGTATGCCGGGGAGAGATTTTTTAGGAAGGCTAACCATACCTTTGAGTACGAACAATTTAATTACCGAAGAACCAACGCATACTGAACCCAAACTTGCCACCTTTGCCCAATTTGGATTTCCCTCCTATTTGAAAGAAGGGCTGCATAAGATGGGGTTTCATCACCCTACCGAAATTCAGTCTAAAGCTATCCCAATACTGATGACAGGTCAGGATTTGATGGCACAGTCTATGACCGGAAGCGGAAAAACTGCCGCTTTTGCGCTGCCTATGCTTGCCAGAATTCAGACCAAATCAAGAGAGTTGCAAGCTCTTATTATTGTACCAACCAGAGAATTGGCGGTACAAGTAACCCATGTTTTCAAAGGTCTCGCCGGAAACAGCGCCAGAATTACCTCAATCTATGGTGGCGTTGGTATGGAAGGACAAATCCGAGGGTTGCAAACCGGCGGCTATCAGGTTGTAGTGGGAACGCCCGGACGCTTGCGTGACCATTTAAATCGTGGCACTTTGAAACTTGGTAACGTCCGCATGTTGGTTCTCGATGAAGCTGATGAAATGCTAGATAGAGGCTTCACTCAGGATATTGAAGCAATCGCCAGTTGTGCGGGAGTGCCGGGAAAACGCCAAACCGCCCTATTCTCGGCTACTTTGCCGGAATGGGTAATGAAAACCGCTTTAACTCATATGCGAAGTGACCACGAATCCATTTTAATTCCGCCCGGTTCAGTAGTCGGTCCCGACATTGAGCATTTAATTTACGATATGAAGCTAATGGATAAGCCAGTGGCGTTGTGCCATTTGCTCGATACCTACCCTTCCCATTCTATGCTCGTGTTTGCGCGTACCAGACATGGCGTTCACAAACTTGCTGCTCGTTTGCAACATGCCGGCTATTCTGCGGCAGGGCTTCAGGGCGATTTGAGCCAGAACGCCCGTGACCGCGTAATGTCGGACTTCCGAATGAAAAAAATCCGCATAATGGTGGCTACCAACGTGGGGGCGCGTGGTTTGGATGTCAAAGGTGTGAGCCATGTTATAAACTATGACCTGCCGGAAAGCCCCGAATTATTTACACACCGGGCTGGGCGTACTGGTCGCAACGGTGAAAGCGGCACTGCTATTACCTTTTTGACAGGGGAAGACCGTGATAAATGGCGCGAGATTGAAGCGGCGATGCGCAAAGCCGGAGTAGATTACACCCGTAGCAAATGGGATGGACCTCGCGCTACCCCAGAATCTATTCAAGCCTTTAACGCTGTTCCGGTCAATGAAATTAGCAGCTACGATGAATCAAAATTTGCGCCACGAGAATATCCGCGCCGCGAAAATAATTCATGGCAGCCCCCTAGAAATGACAGACCACGCCGCGAAAATAGCCAACCACAGGGGCAATTTGACCGTTCTACCAAACGTCCTATCCGCAAGGGCAGTTTTGAAAACGGTTCAGAATCTCGTCCAGAACAAGGCAACCGCAACGAAGGCAATCGCAATGAAGGGTTTCGAGAACGAGATGTGGCGTATTCCGGCGGAAAACGCCGTAATTCCTACGGACGTTAGGTAAATAGACACCCCTAGTTCAAACAAGGGGAATTATGCTCCTTATGATGCAAGAGCCGGATGGGTTTTAGTCCGGCTCTTTGTTTTCGACTGCTTGGTGGGGGTGCGTAAGAGGAGGGGTAAATTCTATTTCAAGGGGGGGAAATAATTTCGCAACTTAGGTAATATATTAGGCTTGGTAATAATTCCTTTTAGATTGATACCAGAAACATTTACTAACTCATCCTCAAATTCAGTAAAAACTACAAACTCAGCGGTTTCCATACCCGGAATTGCCTGAATATTCTTACAAAGATAAATGTAGGGCATTGATTCAATAAAGTTATCTGCTAATACAATCTGCGGTTTGTATTCGGCTGCTCGCGCATAACCCTCGCTACAGTTAGCGGCTTCAACCGCATCGTAGCCATGCAACTCAAAGAATAAGCGCACAACTTTTCTCAAGGCAGAAGTTTCATTAATAACAAGTACCACCATTTCACCTATTCCTTTTATGCTATAATCGGTTACAAGAAAATGGTGGGGCGGTGGATTAGTACCACCCCTGATTGAATAATGTGGCGGTAAACTTTCCTATCCCGCCCTTGCAATAGGGAGCATAACGCAAGCTACTGCAACAGTGCAGTAGTTTGTATTAAAGATATGTCTAATAAACTAGGATGTATAAACTAACGTAGGGTGTGGATAATTAAAAACTATGGGGTTCATCCTATGTCAAAATTCTTACTGCTTGAATCTAGTATCGAGAAGCGTCACGTACAAGCCCCATACCAACATCCTTTATATTTATAAACTAAGTAAAAGAATAAAAACACCAAACATAGCAATAATCGTTATCTTATGAAGACATTTTAATCCATGTACTATGAAATTCAAGTGAAATAAATAGAAAAGTTGGTTACAAAAATAACAGATTCACCTATTCTGTACTACTTATGGGGGTTTGAATTCAAAGTGTTTATTTTGCAATTATAATGTTGCTTTAGAAGTCCTTTGAGCCTTTTCATTTCGCAGTTATAAGAGAAATGACACTATCTTGGGGGGAAATTCATTATAAATGTTTTACCTAAAATTTACATATTTTTCCATTCTATACACCTAACGGTTCTATAATTAATCCTGATGTTTGTGCGATGGAATTAGACAGCAACCGCGGTTTTGGTTTTAGCAGGGTTCTGGCATCTTTCAATGATGAAGGATTCATGTATTACTAACTGAAAATATTACCAACCCGGTGTGCTAAGGCAAAGAAAGACTCGCAATTATGACATTAAAAGTCGGCGAAAAAGTCGTGGTACAACGTCCACACTTCCAACAGCTTTTTGAAAAGCTTGTTCAACAGGGCTATCAGATTGTAGGTCCAACCGTTCAGAATAAAGCCATTGTATATGCAGAACTTGATTCTTCCGATGAGCTTCCTGAAGGCTGGGCTGATGAGCAAAATAACGCATCTTACAGGCTAAAAAAGCGTGAAGATGAGTCGCTATTTGGCTATGTAGTAGGTCCTCATTCTTGGAAAAACTTTTTATTTCCAGCCAATCTGCAAATGTGGCGAACCGATGCCGGGCTATCTAGTTTCCAAGAATCCGCAGAACCGCCTCCAAAATATGCCTTCATGGGGGTGAGAGCCTGCGAGCTACACGCCATACATATTCAGGATAAGGTTTTTTTACAGGGTAATTATGTGGATTCGGACTACCGTAAAAAGCGCGAGAACCTTTTTATTGTAGCGGTAAACTGCACTGAACCGGGTGGTACATGTTTTTGTAGCTCTATGCGAACCGGTCCACAGGTTGAATCAGGCTTTGATATTGCATTGACCGAAGTTTGTGAGGATTCAGAACATTACTTTGTGATGGAAGCAGGCTCAGATGTAGGCGTAAAGATTTTGCAAAAAATCCCGCATAAAACGGAAGCGCCTGCTGAAATCGAAAAAGCAAGCCGTTTGGTTAGGCAAGCGGATGAGCAAATGGGACGCACTCTTGCTACTGAAGGGCTAAAAGAGTTACTTTACCGTAATACAGAAAACCCGCGCTGGGAGGAAGTAGCCAATCGCTGCCTCACTTGCTCAAACTGCACGATGGTTTGCCCAACCTGTTTTTGCTCCAGAGTCGAGGATGTCACCGAGTTGGACGGCGCGAGTGCAGAACGTTGGCGCAAATGGGATTCGTGCTTCATCGTGGAGTATTCCTATATAAAAGGCGGCGCGGTGCGACCTTCTGTTCACTCGCGTTATCGGCAATGGCTCACTCACAAACTCGCCGCATGGCACGACCAATTCGGTACTTCCGGCTGTGTAGGTTGCGGACGCTGTATAACATGGTGTCCGGTAGGGATAGACCTGACTGAAGAGGCACTTGCCATTCGCCAGAGCGAACTAGCACGCTGAGAAAGGAAAGGGCATTATGTTTGAGCAAGTTATAGCAAACCATCCTTTCTTTATAGGGATGGGTGAATACAATGTCAACCTGATTGCAGAACATTGTACCAACGTTGATTTTAAATCGGGAGAGTTTATCTTCAAAAACGATACTCCGGCACAACAATTTTATATTATCCAACACGGCAAAGTTGCGCTTGAAGTAGCAGGAGCAAAAACCGGCTCGGTTATAATTCAAACTCTGCGGGATGGTGATATTCTCGGTTGGTCATGGCTTTTCGCGCCTTATCGCTGGCATTTTGATGCCCGCTCGGTTGAACAAACCATTGCGCTCTCAATTGATGGCAGGTGGTTGCGCGAATATTGCGAACTAGACCACGACTTAGGTTATATAGTGATGAACCGTGTAGCGCAATTGACTATCCAAAGACTGCAAGCAACCCGGCTACAATTGCTGGATTTGTACGGCAAATCCTCTGAAAGGCGGTAATAGATGAGTTCTGCTGAAATCATTTCATCTGCCTTGCCAGATTCTATGCTACCCATTCCTTTTGTGGTTGAGCAGGTTCGCAAGGAAACGAATGATACCTTTACCCTATTGCTTGAACCGGTAAATGGACACAGCGAGTTTCGTTTTCAACCGGGACAATTCAACATGCTCTATATGTTTGGGGTAGGCGAAGTGCCTATATCAATCAGCGGAGATCCGTCTCATCCTGAAACTCTTGTGCATACTTTAAGAGCGGTTGGTTCTGTCACTAATGCTATGCGTATGCTAAAACCCGGTGACAAAATTGGAGTGCGGGGTCCGTTCGGGTCTCCATGGCCCGTGGATAAAGCCATCGGCAAGGATATTGTACTTATAACGGGTGGAATTGGACTCGCGCCCTTGCGCCCCGCCATTTACCATATTCTCGCCAATCGCCCTAATTACGGTAAGTTTGTGCTGCTATATGGGGCGCGTACTCCCCAAGAAGTGCTTTACAAAAGCGAATTGGCTAAATGGCGCAGCCGCTTTGATATGACGGTAGAAGTAACAACTGACCGCGCTACCGGAAGTTGGATGGGCGATGTTGGCGTAGTGACTACCCTTATACCTAGAGTGCCTTTCGACCCTCATAATGCGGTGGCGCTGGTGTGCGGTCCCGAAATAATGATGCGCTATACTATTATGGAACTGGAAAAACGTGGTGTGCCTCTTGACCATATTTACGTCTCGATGGAGCGCAATATGCAATGTGCCATCGGGCTTTGTGGACATTGCCAAGTAGGTCCGGTGTTTGTGTGCAAGGATGGTCCTGTTTTCAGATTTGACCAGATTCAAGATTGGTTCAAAAAGTGGGAGGTTTGAAATGCAGCCTGAGAAAAAACCAAAACTGGCAATCTGGAAGTTCGCCTCA
Organism: Candidatus Chlorohelix sp.; assembly: GCF_037138995.1. NCBI lineage: Bacteria > Bacillati > Chloroflexota > Chloroflexia > Candidatus Chloroheliales > Candidatus Chloroheliaceae > Candidatus Chlorohelix > Candidatus Chlorohelix sp. The sequence continues at coordinate 57,043 of NZ_JBAXHI010000013.1, forward strand.
TGCGATGGCTGCCAGCTAAGCCTGCTCGATTGTGAGGATGAGCTATTGGCGGTGGCGGAAAAGGTAGAAATTGCCAATTTCCCCGAAGCCTCTAGCACTGTACTCAAGGGACCTTATGATATATCACTGGTGGAAGGTTCAATTACCACTTTACATGATGCCGAACGCATCCAGAAAGTACGCAACCTTTCAAAATACCTCATTACGATTGGAGCTTGCGCCAATGCGGGCGGTATTCAAGCGCTCCGCAATTTTAAGGATGTAAAAGAATTTACCAGCGCGGTTTATGCCAATCCTGCATTTATCAGCACCCTAGATCGCTCAACGCCTATCGCGCAGCATGTAAGGGTGGATTTTGAGTTGCAGGGCTGCCCTATCAATAAATACCAACTACTGGAAGTAATAAACGCGATGCTAAATGGGCGCAGACCTAATACGCCGCCTTATAGCGTATGCGTGGAATGCAAAATGCGGCAAACCGTTTGCGTGATGGTTGCGAATGGAACTCCTTGCTTGGGACCGGTCACACACGCCGGATGCAATGCGCTCTGCCCTTCTTATCAGCGCAATTGCTTTGGCTGCTACGGACCAAAGGAAACCCCCAATACCGCTTCTTTAGGCGCACAATGGGAAGAAATGGGCAAGAGCAAACCCGAACTTGTACGCGCGTTCCGAAGCTTCAACGCTTACGCTGAGGCTTTTAGAAAAGAGAGCAGGTCACATGAGCGTTAAAACAATCAAAGTTGATTATCTGTCGCGGGTAGAGGGTGAAGGCTCGCTGCACGTCAAAATCAAGGATAATACGGTTGAGGATGTAAGGCTGCAAATATTCGAACCTCCCCGATTCTTTGAGGCTTTCTTGCGGGAGCGTGATTTCCGCGAAGTGCCTGATATAACCGCACGTATTTGCGGGATTTGCCCGGTTGCCTACCAGATGAGTTCTGTGCATGCCCTCGAAAATGCCTTTGGGGTCAAGGTAGAGGGACAATTGCGTGCGCTAAGACGCTTGCTTTATTGCGGAGAGTGGATTGAGAGCCATGCGCTGCATGTCTTTATGCTGCATGCGCCTGATTTTCTAGGCTACCCAGATTCTCTGACACTTTCAAAAGACTACCCGGATTTGGTCAAAAGCGCATTGCAACTGAAAAAAGCAGGCAATGAAATTGTCGCGCTGGTGGGTGGTCGCGAGATACACCCGATTAACGTCAAGGTTGGTGGCTTTTACCGAGCACCTCGCAAAAAAGAGCTTAAGCCCTTGGCAGAAAAACTTAAACAAGCGCGGGAAATAGCAATTCAAGCGGTAAAATTTACTGCAACCCTACCGATGCCAGAATTTGAGCGTGATTACGTCTATGTAGCGTTACGCCATCCCGATGAATACCCTTTTAACGAAGGGCGACTGATCTCAAATAAAGGTCTGGATATAGCGATTTCCGATTACGAAACCCACTTTAGAGAAGAGCATGTCCAGCGCTCCAACGCGCTACATTCGCGCCTAATTGGAAGCAAGCCTTATTTTGTAGGTCCGTTGGCGCGTTACAATCTGAATTTTGACAAACTTTCCCCGCTGGCTCAGGAAACCGCCCTCGAAGCAGGGCTTGAAACTAGCTGCAACAATCCATTCAAAAGTATCATAGTGCGTGCAGTCGAAACGCTTTACGCCTGTGATGAAGCATTGCGCTTGATTGCACAATATGAAGAACCGGACGCTCCCGCAATTGAAGTTGAACCGCGCTTGTCCAGCGGATACGGTTGCACCGAAGCTCCTAGAGGTATCCTGTATCACCGCTACAAAGTTGATAAGGAAGGGTTGATTACTGAAGCAAAAATTGTTCCGCCAACTTCACAAAATCAGAAGATTATCGAAGATGACCTTCTGAAGTTTGTAACCAAAAATATGAATATGCCTACAGACGAACTTACGTTGAGATGTGAACAGGCAATACGCAATTATGACCCCTGTATTTCTTGTGCTACCCACTTCCTGAAACTTCATATTGAACGAAGCTGACAAGAATCCCCTCTGCTGTTGCCTATAGTAGAGGGGGTGTCATTCCTAGAGCTTACCACAATCCAATTTATTAGCCTATTTTTTTATGTCTAATATTCCGGGTATAGTGTGCTTTTATACCAACTTGCCGAATAAACGTCAATGGTGTTAGACTTGAGAGATGATAAAAATAAATAATTATGTCAAGTAATTTAATAGCGCCTATATTGCAAGGAGAAAGCTCTCCACCAAGCCTATGGCGCAACCGTAACTTCAACATCTTCTGGACTGGGCAAACGATTAATAGCTTAGGAGATTCCTTCGCCTTTATTGCTCTACCACTATTGGTTTTACAAGCTACCGGATCGGTAGCACAAATGGGACTGGTAACTGGTCTATTCGGTTTGGGTCAATTATTGGCAAATTTAGTTTCCGGACTAGTGGTAGATCGCGTAAACCGCCGCAAATTAATGATAGTCTGCGACATAGGGCAAGCGCTGGTGTACATGTTAGCGCCGATAGGTTGGTGGTTGCTTGGGTCACAAATCTGGCTGATTTACCTTCTCACCTTTGTGGGCGCAATTCTGTCAGCCTTCTTTCAAGTTGCCTATATCACCGCCATAGCCGGGTTGGTAGAGCGAGAGCAGGTAACAGAAGCGAATGGGCGTTTGCAAGTGACAGTAGGTACTTGCTTTGTAGTCGGTCCAATGTTAGCCGGACTGCTTTCAGCAATCTTTGGACCTATTGTTGCGCTGGGGCTGAATTCAATTTCTTTTTTATTCTCGGCAATTTCGCTTTGTTTGGTACAATGGAATAAACAGCTGCCACCAGACCAAAAGTATAAACCAAACATCTGGAACGAGTGGCTGGAGGGAGCAAAGTTTCTGTTTCGTCAGCCAGTGCTAAGAGCGGTAGCCTTATTGTTAGCGGTAAACTCATTTATTTCCACAGCCGGGCTGGATCTCTTTATCTTTTACCTGAAACACCCACTTGGACAAAGCGATGATACCGTAGGTTTGGTTTTAGGTGTAGCCAGTATCGGGGCGATTGCCAGCGGTATTGGGGTAGCGCCACTCCGCCGCAAATTTGGGTTTGGCGTTTGCTGGTTGGGTGGTTTGGCAGTTGGCTCACTTTGTATTGGCTTGATAGGTTTCGTACAGGGAATCATAGCAATTGCAATACTATCAATTTTTTATATGTTTGGGAATATGGTTTCCGGCATATCCTCTATGTCACTTCGCCAACAAATTACGCCAAGCCACATGCTAGGACGAGTTACCGCTTTTTTCTGGTTCTTCATGCGGGTTCCGGGAATGTTCGGCGCAGCCATAACCACCGCAATTGCAGAGGTTACAGGGGTTACATTTATGCTGGTTGCAATGGGAGCGATAGGCGTTCTACTTTCGGCGGTAGGTTTGCTAACACCTGCCCGCCAAAGATACCCAGAAAGATATGAGCAAAAAGGTTAGGGGGATTGCACAAAATCTAAAGTAGTAGCCTTACAGTTTAGCATTAATCCGGTTGCGTTGGTTTTACCGTCTTAGCAAATTTAATACCAGCAACACTAGCAATGCTATCGGTATCAGTCCCCAGAAGAAAAACAAGAGCCTGACTCTGAAAGAAACAGTAGAATCAGGAACAAGCGGTTTTTTAGCGGCTTCGGTTTTTGCAGCGCTTTTTGTTTCCTTGTTTTTATTTTTCCCGGTTGTCTGGCTATTATTGACGTTTTTTTGCGAAGATTGGGCTTTCTTAGCATGCGCTTGTGCCGATGGGGTAGAGGAAACTAACGGGAAACTGCTGGTAAGTGGCTGAATAGGGGCATAATTACTCTCGGCAAAAGCAATCATCCCTGCTACCTGTGGATAACGCCCATACATATCAAAGGCTTGTAAACGGCGCAGCGTCTCGGAGGCTTCCTGCCAACGTCCTGCTTGCAAATGGTCGTTTCCAATTATGTAAAGCTGTTCTAGTTCTAATTGTTGCTTAACGTAAGTCAGCTTGTTTTGAGTCTCAGGGTGGTAAGGATATATAGCTAACAGGTTTTCCAGCTTTTGCACTGCTACCGCCCAATCACCTCGGTCAACGGCAAATTGGGCTTCCTGCTCCATTGCTACAAACTGTGCTTGGTGATTGGACTCCTCCATACGCGCTTGTGTATCGGTAATATACCAATCGAGGTCGGTATATAAGCCGCCTCTATCCATCATCTTGACTTGGCGAAACCCATCCAACGCTTCCTGCCATTCGGCTGTGGCATGCTTTTCACGAGCAATTTGATAAACCGATTGCAAACTCTGGCTGAGTTGGACACGCGGTAAAGATACATTTGCTTCAGGCTGCTCTGGCGATAATTCAAGGACGGCAGTTAATTTTTCAATCGCTTTATCCCACTCTTGCTCTTCAATTGCAACTCTAGAAATACCCATAAGAGTATTTATCTTGTTGTTAACTTCGGTAATAACCACTTTTGCGCTACTGATAATATCGGTAAATTCCCCTTTTTTATCACGTTTACGCAATAATTCAAGCGTAATTGCAGCCTCATACCATTTTTTGGATTCTATCTGCATCTTCAAGGTAAATTTAAGTGCCTCTAAAATTTGGTAATAGCGCACCTTATCCAGCAATTGTTGTGCATTCGGGTGGTCGGGTTCGGCTGCCAGCACATCTACCAACTTTTCAATTGCAGACACCCAGTTTTTTTCTTTTAGAGCTTGACGCGCTTCTTCATAAAGGCGCGGGACACGTTCTTGCGCTTCTTTCAACTTCTGGCGAGCTTGCGCTACTAGCTGTGCTACCTCGCGGTATTCTGGCTCTTTATTGACGATTATTTCAAAACCATTTACAGCCGCATCCCATTCTTCGGTTTCAAAAGCTGCGAGGGCATCGGTATAAAGCTGTGATAGGTGTTCCTGATATAGCTGTTCTTCCAAATTGTGTTGTGAATCTGTGATTAGCCAATCAACTATTAGATAATGCCCATCGCTATCATTTTCCTTTAAGGTGCGAAATACCCGCAAGGCTTCACTCCAGTTGCCGGAGTCAAAAAACCCGCGACCTTCGGCATAAAGCCGGGCTTGTACCTGTTTGAATTCAAGTTGGTGTAGTTTTTGGGCGGTTTCCTTTCTATAGGGGTCAAGCTCTAGAAGTTTTTGAAGACGCTCGATTGACCTTCCCCATTCTTCACGTTCAATAGCAGAATCTGCTTCGTTTTCTAGGGCTTCAAGCTGCTTAACGCGCTGCTCATCGGGGGAGGTTGAAAGTATATTGAATAGAATGCCATCGCGACGCTGCGTGTATAAAATGGGTGTACCCCACTCAACCTGATTTTTATTCTCGTAAATGGCAAAGCGAGCTTGCGCCATCACGCTGTTTATACTTTTGCCTTCACTTATTCCTCCAAGAATTTCGTGTGCCAGCGTTTCGCGAGTCTTTTCGGAAATTTCAAAGGGCAATGCCACACATCCGGCTAAACCTTGTTCTACTAACGCCTGTGCGATGGTATTAATTCCGGTTGCGCCATCTCCCACCGAAGTTTCAAAAACTACCAAGCGGATGCCGGGATGTTCCTTTAGCAAGTTCCAAAGCTTTAGGACACTCAGGCTTTCGGGTTCGCCATCTTCACCAGTGATTCTCAGTTCGCCTCTTTCTACCGGAGCAACAACCCATAAAACATGGTGTTCGCCTACCCATAACTGCTTTTGCAACGCCGAAAATGTAGAGTCCTTAACTCTTTCTAGGCTTATCAAACCACGCTGTCGGTACTCACCTGCCGAATCAGCCAACGCTTGCCGGTATTCTTCGGAGTCTATTTTAGTGTAGCCCTCTGGCGCACTAACCCAACACAAAACCCGAACCGTACCACGCACTTGCACCGGAACAGGTTCTTTTTCGGTTTCAACTAACCTTACCAGCGAAATATCGCCTGCTAACCCTAAATAACTGTTGGCATAAGGATAGTACAGATATTCCCACGGTAAAATATTTAAGGTTGAATCACTACCTAGCAATAACCTTATAGTGGTAAATTTTCCCTCGCGCTCGCCCTGTACCAAAATATTGCGAAGGGCAGTTTCCATCTCATTGTTGAACAGTTCGATAAATAGATTCCAGCCAAATTTTTGAACAGCCCGCATTTCAGGACTATCAAACCCCACATCAATATAACGCGCTTGTCGCAAATACCATAACAAATTGTCCAATTGCTGGGAGTTATAGGTCAGGGCAAAGTTACCAAGATACCGATTGCCTTCGCTAGTAGTCATCTCTAGCTGATAACCTGCCAATGAGGTAGTCAATTTCAACTCAATTTGATAGCCATACTCACCGCTATCGCTCTTTACAGGTTCGTTTAAAAACGCGGCAGCATTTTGTGAAAGGCTTTCGGCTACCTTTTGGCGAACTTTATTCAGCAGTTCGGCGGTATCTTTGAAGCTAGGATTAATTGCAAAAATTGATTCGAGCTTTTGATGGGCAGCCGCCCAATCTTGCTGTTCAAGCGCAATCTTTACCCCTGCGTACATTGCTTCAAGCTGCGATTCGGTGCGCTTCTCGCTGGTAATTGAAATAAGTGCTTCGACATCGCTGTATTGCGCCGACTTATCAACCGCTTGCAATTTGCCAAATATCTCCAGCGCATCATCCCAGCGTTTTGCTTCGTAGTTCTCGCGCCCTTTCTGGTAAAGGGTACTAAGTGTTTGCTGATTGCGGGCGTACTCTAATTTTTCTGAAGCTTCGGCATTATCGGGTTCGAGCGTTAACGCCACTTCAAGTTTGCGTATGGCAGTTGCCCAAATTTCTTTCGCTAACGCGGTATTTGCTTCTTCCAGCATAGTAGCAGTGCGGGCGCGTTTTTGTGCTTTATCTATCTTCAGTTCAGTTTCAGCCACCAAAAGCGATGCCTGCGGATATTGGTTCAGCCCATCCAACGAATGTAGTTGTGTAAAGAACTCTATCGCTTCCAGCCATTGTTCTTTCGCTAATGCCGTATCGCCCTTTGCAAAAAGGTCAGCCAAAATTAACTGGACTCTGGCAAAAGCGATTTTTTCAGAAGCAGTCGGATGAGCAGGCGCAAGTTTCAGCAATTGTTCAAAACAGGAAATACCCTCATTCCAACGTTGCTGCTCAAAATAGTATTGGGATTCAGCCTCAAGCTCAATTATTTGGGATTTTTTCTGCTCTAGCGACTCTTTGGCTTCGGCTTCAGCTATCATGTTATGAGTATCGCCATAGAGCATTCCGCTATCTAGTTCTCTCAATTTGTAGAGACGTTCCAACGCTTCATGCCAGCGTTCAGCTTCAAAGCAATCACGCCCTACGGTGTAGAGTTCCAGCAATTGTTGTTGCAACCTGACTTGCTTAAAAAGGCTCTCGGCTTCTTCTAATGCCGGATACAAGCGCAATGCCTGCTCAAGACGCTCAATGGCAAGCGTCCAATCTTTTACCATTACCGCCATCTGCGCTGAAGAAAAAAGGCTAGTTGCTTCCTCTATTTTCTGGATATCTTGTACCTTAGACTCTGCTTCTACTATCAGTGAGGGCAAATCCTTGAAACGATTGCGGGAATCCTGCGCTTTAATTTTGTGGAACTCTTCCAGAGCAGCCAACCAGCGTTCCTCTTGCAACAGAGTTTTAGCATTCTGGTATTGCTCATCCAATGTTTGATTACGTCTGGCATAGTCCAACAATTTCTTTAATTCTGGACGGTCTGGTTCAAGTTGCAATAATTGTTCCAGCAATTCTTTCGCACGCGCCCATTTCTCCTGATCCAGTGATACTTTGGCATCTCGCGACAGCGTAGATAATTGCCGCTTACGTATTTCTTCGGAATTTTGGCTTTCAAGTTGGAACATCTTTCCGGTAGGGTGCGCGGTGAAAACCAGCAAAGCGCCCCAATCCGCTTCATGACCGCTAGTAAAGAGCAATTCACGAATACGTGCCACCGCTTCATCTAAACCCAAGCCCTGCGCCAATCCGCTTAATAACCCACGCGCTACAATTTCGCGCCCTTCCGAATTTAACTCAAAGGGTATCAGTACACAACCGCCCCAGCCTTCATGCACCAGCGAATTGCCCAGCGCGTTCATCTCGGCAAGTTCATTAGTGTTTTTTTCAAGTATAAGGATACGCAATTTCGGACAAATCGAAAGCCAGTGACTGGATTCGGAGATAGAGAAGCTGTGTGAACTAGCCGATGTTTCAGCGGCAAAGCTGCATTTCAGCCAGATTAGATGGAATTCATCATCAGCAAGTATATTCGCAATATCCGCCGCATTTGGGGCAGCAGTAATTTGTAGCAACCCCTGATAACGCTGCTCCTTGACCGCTTCTTCGATTTCTAAGTAATAATTACTACTGTCAGAGGAATCATCAAAAACCAACATTTTCAACGGTAAGCTAATTTTTGCGTATTCGTAGTGAAGCCCGTTTCCGGTGGAGCGTGAAAAAATAATGCCGCCGGCAAGATTAAAATAACTTTTAGCGTTGGGATAGTATAAATACTCCCACGGAAGTTGGTTAAGTAAAGAATCTTCAGGGTCAAGAGCCAATCTTAATCGGATTTTGTGGTCTTCACGCCGCGCCTGAACAAGCCTTTCTCGCAGAGCGCCCTCCATCTGGTTATTGAAGACTTGGTTAAAGAGACTCCAGCCGAATTGTTGGATAACCTGCATTTCTGGGCTATCCAGCCCGTTACCGTATTGCTGAGCTTGGCGCAAATAGGTGATGAGGTTTTCTATTTCATGCGGGGCATAGGACAGGCGAAAACTATTGAGTATAGCCGAGCCGTCAGCCGTTTTCAATTCGGATTGGTAGCCGGTATCCACCAGATTTATATGCAATTCAAGATCGAGTTTGCCCGTATCAGACAAAGTAAAACTCCTACGGAAAACTAAGCAAGGGGTTAGATAGAACTATACTAATAACCCCCAAATGCTTGTTTTCAATAGCCATATTATAGCCAACAGGAGATAATATTCAATACGATTAGCCTTGCTCAACCGCCATAAAGAGCGCATTTGCGCCAAACTCTCCGGCAGAGCGCAAGATTTCGCGGGAGGGTGGTTCGGCGCGTTCTTGACCACGTCCTTCCCAAAGGCAACCATAATCGCCCCCGGTAATTATCAGGCGATTGGCTTCGACTACCACACCGGCAGGGTCAAGCGCGGGAGGGGAACTGGCAAAAAGATAACGGGAGTTTAATAAGGGATGACCAAAGCGCGGCTGAATTAATTGCCGATTCAGGCGTTGTGCCAGTTCAATACTAGAACGGCTGAAATCGTCTGGCGTACCACTAGGCAAACCGTTACGGCATGGCTCGCACCACAAAATACCGCCCCGGTCAAGAAATCGCCGCAAAGATTGTTCTTCTTCAGGGCTGAAACCGAAACCTACTCGCCCCGTCATATACAGTACCCGACAACTGCGAATGGCAGCTTCATCCATTGGGCTAACGCCATCTAATAGGTTCGCATCAAGTATAGTATTCGCGCCAACATCACGCAGTAATCGGCGCACCCCATCCGAATGGCGTTTCCATTCCGAACTGGCGGGCGGCCCGTAGCGTACTATCCCAACCGTCAAGCTAATACGATTTTGGCGCACCGGGTTTGCCGATGCTCCCGTGCCGGCTGCCATAACTCGCGCCGTCATATCAATTTCATTCGGACCGGGTTGCATTACTACCGTAGGGTTACGGACTTGCTTGGTTGCCGGATTATAGCTGATACGTGCTATCTCTATCGAACCGGGTACAGGCTCAAGGCTGGCGCGAACCTGACAGCTTTCCAACACACGGGTTGGCTGTGCCTTGCCGCCATCGGTTACAGCTTGCATTTGCGCCTGCTTTTCCTGATATTCCAGCACAACAAAAGCGGTAGCAACTGCATCGGCAGGCGGCATTGTAATAATTTGCGGTTCTGAAAGATAAAGCAAGCGACCTTCCGAATCAATCGCTACTCCCTGTTTTACGGTTAGGCGATTGTCGGCGGGCTGCATCGCCACCACCTCAAGACCCTGCACAATACCTACTCCGTGCATCGAGAGTAGGTGAAAACGCATCATATTGCGGTGGTAATCGTGCGCGTCAGCCCATGTATTTTCATCTATAAGCAAACCTCTGAACGGGTTTACTCGCAAAAAGCGAAATTTTGTGGTTGTCTGTGGGCGGAAGGTCATTTATATCTCCTGTGCCAATTATCAAGACTGTTGACCTGTTAAAATTTTCAAGCGATAAATAGTATGAGCCGGTTTTTCGGCTTCGATAATACGCCGGATAATAATTTCTTTCTGCGCCATTTCCTCCGGGCTGATTCCATTCAGCCTCAGAGTAACGGTAAAACCATAGCGTTCACGCCCTGCAATAGTAGTATTTATTCCAAGATACGTTTCCGGTCCCAGTGACATCCCATCCATATATTCGGCTATATCCGGTTCAATGCCGGTATATAGCTTGAGATATTCAGCCAAACCGCGTTTAGTGCCGCGTCTGCTGTACAAATCTGAGGCTGAAAGAACTAATTTGCGCCTTTGTTCCAAAGACCAGTTTTCATCTAGCGCAAGATTTACCCAATTGGCAAGCCATTCCATCATCTCAGGTGAAGTCATAAGCGGGTGAAAATAGTAAGCGAGGTTATCCGCCATCTGCTGTAAGGGTTTGAGGGTATCTTCAAATATCTTGAGGAAACGCCCCATAAACTCATCCCGCGCATAAAGACCCGGCAGGTACTTTAGTAATTCGCTAGGTTGAGTTTTCTCAATCCCGTTGGGGCTTTGGTAGTTTTTGCTGGACTCCAGCCATTTTTCAAAAGCGGTAGTCATTTTTCTTTCTACCCAATCTTTGCTAAAACTTCGGCAGGGGTCATTTTCCCTTGATTAATTGTTCTAATGCCCGGTAAGAACAAATCCATCATGTCAAGATTCGATTCAACCAAACGTTGCACCAGCGCAACCGTCAATCGCGCACCCTCAACATCTATACTGGTTTTATAACTGACTTGCCCATCCTCGAAATCCATCTCGAAATTACCGATAATTATCCCGTAGTTTGCGCGTGTCAGAAACTCCGCCATAGCCGAACGCTGTTCATGTGGAGTCGTTTCCGGGCAAACCGAGTAAAAGACGAATTGCTCCTCATCATCCTTGATGTCGGCATAGCACTGCCATTCGCCATTCTCCCCTTCAAAGCTCAAGCTCAAGGCAGTACCACCCCCGGCAATCTCATAATTCCAGTCTAGACTGTTGAAAAATTCCAGCGCTATTGCAAAGAGCGAAGGTTTGGTCATAGTCGTATTCCTTTAGATAAATACAATTTGGTGGCGATACGAACATAATAAACCACGCGCCCCAGGATTTATTTCATTTACCGGGTTTCCGGCTTGCCCACGCGAAATATCCGCCACAGGGAAAAGTTGTATGCGCTCGACAAATTCAACCCCCTCAATGGTTTGTAGGATGGGGAAGATTTCGGATAAATAGAGTATGCGCCCAAAGGGCCACCCTTCCCCCGGTGTTGTGTAGCGCATAGAAGGGTCAGGTCCGCCATGAACGGGTCGAATAAAGCTATATAAACGACGCTCCGCTTCACGCTTGATGCGCTCATTCGCAAACGAGTTGGTAGATTTAATTCTGGTTTGAACCGTAACCCACTGATATTTAGGTATAGCCAACTGAACTTGAGTAGTAATCAAGCGACGCTCATCCAGATAATCCAAAATATCGGTACGCATAAAATTGGGGATATTTAAATGCTCCGGGCGCAATTCACGCAATTCTGGGTCAATTTCAGGTACTACCAGCAATACCACTGTTCCGGGGTCAATCCGCTCATCTTCTCCATTGCCATTACCGTTGCCGGTTGAACTTGGAGTAAGGCAGCGTACCCGTGCTACCCCACTGGTAGCTTCTCGCGTCAGAACCTCGAAATCCTCGGCGGTAACTGCGCGGTTGCGGGCGCGTAAGGTGCGGGGTCCTCGCTGTAAGGCATGCTCAAGGGATTCGGCGCTAGTTCCTCCCGTAGCAGGGCGGCGATTATTTACGCTATCTACATAGGCAATCGAGCTTTTGAGAACGGTTAGGGTTTGGCTGCCGACATTACCCTCTATTCCACCCCCATTGCGATAGGCTATCATATTAATTCGGGTATCAAAGGGAGGAATTGCGCCGCACTGCTCGATTTCACCACGCGGGTTGCGAATAGCAGGTCCAAAAGCAATTTCCCCCGTCACCGGGTCACAAGTAAAATGTTTAGATTTGGCATCCGACTCTGAGAAATCCGGTACTTGTTTCCAGATTTCTGGGGCGCGTTCATCCAGATACTCAATCATTATGGTTTCATTCTCGGCATGGTTCAATGCCAGAACCGGCGTATTTCGCAACCGGAAACGCTGCCCAGATTCTCCAGTTGAGCGACCCAGTTCTTCCATGCGGATTATTTGACAGTGCATAACCGGGACTGTACCGCCAATAGTATATGCGCTGAATTTACGCACTACCGGGGATTTATTATAATCCGGTTGCCCTTTGCTAAGTTCGCGGTAACGGCAGCGTAGCCACCACGCTATCAGCGGTTCGCCCGAACCACTAACCAATTCAATTTCATGTTGCCCCGCAGTAGAGGGTATTGCCAACTCAACTTCTGCAAACGGTACGGTCAAACCGCCTGTGGTATCGCGCATTAATTCCAGCGAACGCCAATCACCCTCGCGCTCGTCCCAATATTCCCAAATTAGAGGGGCATCATCAGGGTTAATGCCTACCCCGATTTTTTCGCAGTCTAAACCTACCACCAGCGTATTGCTAGAAATATTCTGGCTAAATCCCAAGTAATAGGCATTACCGGGTTGTGGCTCATCCTGAAACACTGCCACCGGATTTGGCAACTTATCCAGAGTCATTTTGCTCCGGTCTGAAAAAGTTTGCGAATTAGCGGTAGTCAGCACATATTTCAAGTAAGGCGGCACAATTTGCAAATCTCGCTCGGTGGTAAAAATCCGCGCTTCGTTGGTTTCGGTGCGTACTGTGGATACTTCGGTATATTTTGGAATAGTAATCGGTCCGGGTTGGGGTGCGGAAAGCCGAAAAGTAACCTCAGTTCTCGCCGGATTGGGTGGGGCTAATTTCACGCCAATCATATCCAGAAAAGAGCGGTAATTTTTTTCTGGCACACGATTAATTTGATATAGCAACTGGTCAACCATATAAGCGAAAAGCTCAATCAGCGTTACGCCGGGGTCGCTTACGTTGTGGTTAGTCCATTCGGGGCAATAGCGCGGAATACGCAATTTTGCCTCATCCACTAAATCTTGAAAAGTGCGTTCGTCCAGTTTTATTTGCGGCAGAGACATTCTTTCCTATTCCTCTCCTCGCGGTATAACATAGAATGGATAAACCAGATTGCGTTCGTTATTGGTCTGGCGAACAGTATAAGATATATTTATGATAAGCCGTTCCGGGTTGCGTCCATCTACAGTTGTATCAACATTTTCAACGTCTATACGGGGTTCCCAACGCCCTAATGCTTGAGTAACGTAATAGGAAATGAGACCGAAAACTTGCGGACCGGGCGAGGCAAACACCAAATCGTGAATACCACAGCCGAACTGAGGGCGCATTACCCTTTCTCCGGGTGCGGTGCTTAAAATCAGGAATATTGACTTGGCAATGTCACGGTCTCCGCTGGATAGAGAAATCCCGCCATCCCCATTTACGCCAGTGCCTTTGTCTGGAATGAAAGCCCAGCCTGAGCCGATGAACCCCAGTTCTGTAAGACCGTCTCTATCCAAGTCAGCCTCCGATTTGAACTGTCATAGCAGTGCCAACAATTACGGCGTTTCCGGGAACTGCGCTGGTGGTACAAACGGTAGAAAAATCCCCGGTACGAACCGCGGGTTTATTATTTATTAACACGGTTGCGCTACCCTTAATCACGGTAGCAGAATTGGAAGGTGGCGGAGGTCCAAAGGGACCCGGTCCCATCGGCACATGCGGAGGGAGATTCTGTACAGTTGCTCCCATAATTGCAGCAGGCTTGCCCCCTATAAGGACATTGGCGCTGCATCCGCCCACTATAGTACCAACGAACGGGTGAGGAATCGGTGTCGGTATTGGCGGACCGGGAGGGGCAGGCACCATAATAATGTGGGTGCAAACTCCATTGGCTTTATCTCCCATAGTTGCGGCTGGTGGCATCTATTGTTACCTCCTAGTTTAGCTTGATTAATCCGCCTTTGATTTCGGTCATACCGCCGCCATCTATCTTGGCAGAGGCAGAAGCTTTCACTTCTAGATTCAATCCTGTTACTTCCATCTTGGCAGTAGCAGATATTTTCGTGTTAGTGCTACTTTTGATTTCAATCTCTTTTGCATCTAAGGTCACTTTCCCGGCAGCAGCTTTAAGTTCTATGTCTTTGGTAGTAGAAGTAATACTGATTTTATCTTTCGACTCTATAGTAATAGTATTATTTTGAGAGTCTATAATAATTTTATTGCTGCCAGTTTTGTCCACAATGCTGATTTTAGGTTTATCATCGCTTTCGTCCAGCGTGATAACATGTCCGCTTTTGGATTTAATCAGCCGTTGTTTTACCACGCCATTAGAAAGAGCTTGACTTAGTTCTGGTGGCGCATCCTTACCGTTCCAGAGGGCGCCGATAATATAGGGGTATTGCAAGTCGCCCTGCTCGAAAGCTACCAGAACCTCATCATTTACTTCGGGCATAAAGAAAAAGCCCCTATTATTGCCTGCCATTGGCATTGCTACTCTTGCCCAGTTACTTTCTATATCCTGACCTTGCGCCTGCGGCAACCACGGGAATTTTATCTTTACCCGACCCAAATTATCCGGGTCATTTAGATTCGTCACAATCCCGATTACTACGCCGCGTGATAATTCCCAATGGTTCTCGCCCCCGCCAACCTGTTCGGCAAAGGTGTTCGCTTGCTTACCGCTTGCCGTAAATTCGGTGACATAGCCTTCAATTCCATAGCGGTGATTACATGAGGTTAAATAATAATCCCCGCTAAAGGTGGTACTAATCTTGGCAAGTTCAACACATTTTCCCGGTAGAAGTGCAGGAGTTCCAAACGCGCTCCCCTCCACCTGCATTATTCTTCCTGAAAGCTCCTCGAAAATAGCTTCTGCCACCTTATCGGCTTCACTCTGGGTCGTTACCGGGCTGAATAAAGCGGCGGTTTTTGTTGTTGCGTCAAAAGCGCTCCTTGCTGACGACTCATTGGTAGAAGTGAGAGAAGAAAAACCAGTTGCAGAGGTTGCAGTCCCAACGATTGCTTGTTTGTTCTTTACATCCCAACCCCGTACCAGAACGTCAGTAACATTAGCTACATAGCTGATTCTAGCATTTAAACTAAGTAAATCCTCACCATAGGATAAGGTGGCTACCTTGCGTCCCTGTGTGTGTTTTCGCAAATATAGCTTGCCATCCTGAAAAAATAGCTCCATCCCAATCCGCTTGGCGCGTCTTTGCAAAAATTCTAGGTTGGATTCATTGTTTTGTAAAATATATGGGTAAACAATGCTGGTGTCGGAAGCTTCAGCGGTCAAACCCTTTTCCATAGCAATACTAGATACAATGTCGCTATCTTTGGAGTTAATAAAAGTGCGGGTGACACGCCCACGTTGCAGCCGATGTAATTTATCATAGCCCTGTATGGTCAGAACAGGTAATCGGGAAATAGAAAATTCAAGCTCTATTGCGGTTATTTCTCCCTTTATTAATTCAATGGTATCTACATAGCCCATCGAAATCACAACTTCATTGCCAATCTTAAGCTTTGCATTGTCAGTCCACGCTAAATCATCGTTATATAACTTAATCGTGAACATAGAAGGTAGGTAAAGGGTCTGGTTCACCTCAATCGAAATGATGGAATCCATAATTTCGGAGCTAAGTGGGCTACCGCTGATTTTTACATGACAATAGGCAATGGTTTTTTGATTATTTAATTTTTGCTCAGTTGTCACTATGCTTACCTCATGAAATCTTATTCAGGTATTACCAAACGCATGCCCGGCTTAATTAAGCGCGGGTTATCAATATTGTTATAATCCGCAATATCACGCCATTTCATTGGTTTGCTATAATATTGGTTGGCAATCAAATCAAGGCGATCCCCTTCGCGCACTACATGGATTTTGCCCTGAATACCGCCGCTGGTAGGGTTTTGCCGCCCAAAATTGCGGTCATCCACCACCTGAGTCATGCTCAGAGTTACATTTGAGCGCAAGGGTATTCCGCTATCGCTGAACAGGGTAAATTCTTGGTTGATGTTAGTAATAATTGCTTCAAATGACCAAGTTGTACCCCAAATAAACAGGACATGCGGCGGTTCGCCTTTATTGGTTAAGGCATCTTTGCTGCCGTTATCTATGTATGCGGCATCCCAAAGATGCTTGGTGTCGCTGCGTACATCTTTAGGTGCGCCCGCTTCCATAGTGGTATCAAAAAGCAGTTTCAGGGTTAATTTGTTTGCCCCGCCACCTTGAAAATCGGCTACCGGCACATCTTTACCAAGTACCGATTTAAATTGCCATGTTATATCGCGTGAAATAGTATAATCGGTTGGGTTGAAGTGGCAAGTCAGACGTTTTTCAGGTCCACTCTTTTTCTTGATGACAATAACTGCTTTTTTATCTGTGGGTAAACCCCCTGTAATATTATTCTGTGACATTCTTCTTTCCCCGTTTACTGCTCTATCTCATTAAGCCGCTTCTCAAGCCTAAGCGTTCCCGTTCAATCTGCATGTCTCGTTTCAATTTACGATAAATTTCCGCCGTAATTTTTTCAATATCCACTTCCGCTTGTGGTTGTGAACTGCCGCCTAACTGAGATGAATGCGGACTGGCGTTATTTTCAGAAGAGATTCCATCAGTAACCCTTTGAATGCCGTAAGAAACCGCTGCTGTTTCAACACTGCGTGTAACGGGTTCCGGGCGCAGATGTACCGGTTGGCTGGAAGCATACGCCCATTCGCTCTGTGTGCCGCCAACTTGTGAGGCATTAGCAAGCGAGATATGGCGCAATACGGTGCGTTCAATATCAGCGTGTTGGTCAATAACATTACGGGCGGGATAATTTAGTTCATCCTTATCAGCGGAAGCCGACTCGGTTGAAGTGTTAGCTACATTCAAATGGCGCATAATCATTCGCTCTATTCTGACAGGTTGCGTTGTGTTATCTATTGACGATACAGCCGGAAGTAAAGTTGAGCGGAATAAACCCGAACCGCTAGTAAAACTGCTCTCCATTAGTGATGATTCTCGTTGAGCCTTTCTTCCCGAATCAGCAGAAGTGCTTGCCTGAAAAGTTGGTAGCTGAACGCTAGATAGATGTGACATGTTCGTGGAAGGCACACCCTCGTTAGACCTGTTTTCATGTTGAGGTGTGCCTCTCATACTCGCTATATCAGTAAGATAAGCCTGCTCAATGTCATATTTGGAATCAGTCACAGGCAAGCTACGCATTACAAAGGTACTGCCAAGTGAGGGAGAAACCGCTTCAAATGAGACAGGCAAAGCTAATATACCGGGTGTATAAGCTTGCGCCGATTCAGCAAAATCTGGATTAGCCGTAACATTAAAATCCTGAGCAGCAGGTGTAAAATCGCCCACTTTACGCATTATCAAAGGTGGCGTGATGAAATTTAAATCCGGTGTTGCTGTCGTAGCGGCAATCACTTCATCTGCCTGAATAGCCCGTTCTATTGCGCGTGAAATGGAAGTCTGAGTAAATTCCAGACCTGTGCTATCAGGTACACCGGATGGCATGGCGGAAGTTACGCTATCAGCAATTGGCATTCCAGACTCTCTAAGAGTCGCAGCGGTTGAAGGGCTGTTCGATGCAGGAAAAGCGGTTGCAGCAACACTACGCTGTATAGTTGGCACGTTCGGCGCAACGGTAGGATACACCATATCCGGCGATTTCCTTGATGGGCTAGACCCTGAAGATGTAATTCCTTCAATTTCAAACGCACTGCCCCATTCGCGAGTATGGGCAAGTTCCCCAAGACGTTGCGCCGAATTTGTTGAAGACATCAAGCCTTGCGCTGGCAAAACGGTTTGTGCCACTTCAGCAGGATTATTCTTTATTGCAGGCGAAGCAGCAGCAGTTTCGTTAGTAGCGTTCCCGGTTTTATCCTGAGCGACAAAGACACGATTTATAGTTGTAGAAGCGTTTGAGATTTCAGCTACAGACGGTGACGGGGTTTCAAATCCGGCATTAATAGCTTGCGGCAGGATTTCAGCCCAAGCAGCTATATTGGCACGCTCTTCCGTGAATCGCTTAATAGCTTGCGCTCCCACAGGCATGGTAGAGGGTGATTGAAAATATGCAAAGCCCTCATCAAATTTATTCAATTCAAGGGAGCTGTTTTTGGCTATGCTAGGTTGCGCATCGCTGGTTAAGTCGGTGTCAGGTGCAATATTTCCTCTATTTTCCGTACCTGTAACATTAACCGAACTTGCAGTGTCTAGGCTACGGAAGACCATCGCAGGAGACTCAAAACCTGATTGAGAGTTTGCTTCATTAATACCAGTTTCTTCCGCAACTACCTCCTCTGCTCTCTGGATTGCGCGGGCTATTGCGCTTTGTCCTTGCAATGTTGTAGTCAAAAAGGCAGTGGTCGTTTCAGGCTCTTGCGCCACTTCTTTTATAGTCTCTAGTTCTTTCGCTTCAGAAAAACTAGTCGGTAATTGACTTAAGCTACTAGCGCTTGCGCTACCAGCAGCATTGCCGCTCCGGGCAAAAGTAGTGTTTTCTATTGAGCGGGAGATTTCAATAGGTTGAGATTGGAAGGCTGAAGTAGCTGCATTCTCTTGTTTAGAATCAGGACTATATGAACCACCTTGATTAATTTGTAAGTCGGAATTTGTTATCGGATTAGATGCAAGCTGGTTATTTGCGCTATTAATATTAGCATCCAAACCGGACGCAAGGCTTCGAGTA
This sequence comes from Candidatus Chlorohelix sp., assembly GCF_037138995.1. NCBI lineage: Bacteria > Bacillati > Chloroflexota > Chloroflexia > Candidatus Chloroheliales > Candidatus Chloroheliaceae > Candidatus Chlorohelix > Candidatus Chlorohelix sp. The sequence continues at coordinate 75,991 of NZ_JBAXHI010000013.1, forward strand.
ATGGATGGGGCAGTCCTAGATTCTGCTTGAATTGCCTGTGAAGAAACAATATCAACTTTGCGCGGAGAATAATGCACTATTTCCGGCGGGCTATATGCCGTACCCTCCCTTGAGGGTATTCCTTGCGCTTCACCGAATTCTAGCATATTGCCCCATTCGCGGCTGGAAGCCAATTCAGAAAGCTGTCGCATCAACTTAGGGTTAGATAAGGAGTTCTGACGGGTGGAAGGAATAACCCTTCGCGCTCGCGGAAAAACCATCGGTGGTGCGGTTGATTCTGAAGGATAGTATGTATTTTCCTGATTTGCATAAGACCTAGCAATTGCTCCAGCACTTGGAAGGGTGGGCAATTGACCACCGCTCGTTACGGAAGTGCCAGAAGCTGTATTATCAAGTTCAGATGGTTGCGTTACATCAGAAACATTCTGAGCAAATCGGTTTGGAGAAACAGCCGTTTCGCTAGTAGATAAAGTTGGAGTGGCATTACCTGTATCTTGATTTGATGGGATAGTCAATTCAGGCACAGGCTCATAAGAACTTGCCAACGATACACTGTCAGCAGTTGATTTTGTTATAGCCCTCTCAAAGCTTTTTTGTGTCTCAGGGAAGTTCGTTATCGCTGCGCTTTCAGCAAGGGTTGCCTGCTGAATTGGAGGAATAAGCGCGGATACTTCGGTAGGTCGTGCTTCTGTAGAAAAAGCCGATGTTTCGGGTGCAACAAACCTTTGCAGTGAAGAAGCGATAGGACTAACCGAAATGGGCTGTATTGGCGGTATAGGTGAACTGCTTGTGCTAAACCTCGAATCATTCGAGGAAATGGGCAGACGAGCAAAGGGTTCTTCTTGTGCTGGCACACGTGAAGCCTGTGCCATATCCAAATGATATGAATCGGAAGAGTTGAATACCTCCCCCTCAATTTCAGACTCATCTTGCCCTGCCATACCGCTCCAGTCACGGCTACGCGCCAAACCTTCAAGGCTACGCTGTACCGAAGTTTGAAATTCCCGAACACGGGCAAGAGGCGTACTTGAATTGATTGAGTTTTGCCTTGACTCTGGCTCGTTATCCGCTATAGCATCAGCAAAATCAGGTTGGGTATTCTCATAGCCGGACTCTTCAAATTCATAATCCGGTTGAGCCTCCTCTATATTGTAAGAAGTAGGGTTAGCTCGTGAAAATCCAGTCACCTTGCGCTGCACTTGCGAAGCGATTCTTCGTTGCCGAACGCTTAGCAAACCCCGTCCAAGTGTAGCAAACGGAAGCGAGAAAACGCTATAACGCGCTACGATAGAATTTCCCAAACGTGCGGTGGGGGGAGTATTTAGCCATCTTGAAGACAAGGCATCATAGTAACCGAAGCGCCGCGCAATCGAAAAAGAGGCGTTAGAAGCAAAAGCAGGGGAAGTATTCGTTTTTAGCTTTTCATTTTCTTCCATAATTTAAACTGATTGTGGTACTTCTACAAAACCGTTATGCACCAGTTCGATGGTTTCAACCAAATGACCCTGCCCATCACTAGCCTTAAATTCCGAACTGCTCCATTTTATGGGGTAGGCTTTACTTACATTCCAGCGTTTAACAGGCATACCGGGGGAACTGCTTGAGTAGACAATGATACTGAAATCATGGGTTTCGGGTTTACCCTGAACAGTTTTCATATACCACTGATAAATCAGACTAGAAGCGGTCATGCCCTTTTTCAAAGTAATATTCGAGAAAGTAGAGCGCACCGGAAGCTTATGAGTGCGGGAATTAAGCCCGCCTTCCTTATATTCCATAACTTCTGTTTGAATAGAAAGTCCGCTACATTCGGTGAAAAAGGCTTCCATAACCCCATTAATTTCAACCCAGAACTTACTCGGTAATAAAGCATCTTTACGTGAAGCAGGTCCTGATGAGATACTTGCCTTTATTGACATATTACCACTTGCCTTGTTCTAACTTGTTCTAAATGGAATGTTCAACTGGTCCGTTGAGCCTATCATTAATCCAGCTAATTTGCTCAACCCAGCGACGCCGCTCTGCATGTTCTAAAGCCATGATTTCATCGGCGCTCCAGTGAAAGTAGTAAGCGATATATGCTACCTCCTCGTAAAGTTGCTCCGAGGGGTAGCAAACTATCCCCCCATTACCGCTTCACGGCTCACCTCCTCGCCACTTTCACCCTCATCTTCATAATAGGGTCTATTACAGGTAGGGCAAGTTTTGCCATCATAGGTGGGCGAATTAATCCGATTATATAATGCTTGCAGATAAGCAAGGTCGGCTGAGAACAATCTTTCCATAACCCCAGTATTAATATCACTGGATTCAAGGGTTCCCAGACGAGTTACAACTTTGGAAAGCAATATTATTGAAAGATAGGCTTGATTATTTCGTACTCGCGGGTCACGCAGCGGTATAATTTCATCCATAGCGGTGGCAAGCCGCATTTTACCCTTGCGGTGCAATGTACCGGTTGTATCAATAAAACCTTTGGGCAACTCGAAATCAAATTCGGTCTGCAAGCCAGCCATGCATAGCTCCTATCGAAAAAGATAGCTAGAGGGTAGAAATCGGGCGGCAAAGTTAAGGTTTTACCGCCCTGCCAATTACTTAGCGATTTCCATTCCTTCGTGATCAATGATTACGGTTATTTCGAGTGCTTCGTTACTTTTGGCGCTCAGGTTAGACCAAGCATATTTGGAGGGCCATGAGTTTTTACAGGTGAAGCGCATGATTTCTTTATTGTCCACCCCATAAATGACAACATGTATATCGCGCCGCGCCTCCTCCATCTTGCCATTAATAACCAGCTGCCGCCATTCTAAAACCGGGTCGCCCTTGTAAGCAGCATACTTGATGGTAATTTTTCCCGGCTTAACCGGGGTCGCGCCTTGTGATTTTATAATTACGACCTTACCGTCTTTGGTTGATTGCATAAGTTCCCGTACTTCAGTTTCACTTTCTAACCCGGAAACTTCCTTGAGTGAAATCTGGGGACCCGATCTTAGATCCAGATAAAAACTACTGGCGCCTATCAGTTCTGATGAATGTTTTTCAGGCATTTAAACTATAGCCTCCTGTTCAAATATAAAGTGCATCAGGTAACGGGCTACAAATCCAAACCTGTAGCCCAAATAAAATTGTATAGTTAGGTTAAGCGCCGCCCTGAGTCATCTGACCAATGCGGAAGATTACAAATTCAGCCGGTTTGACCGGGGCAATACCTATCTCTGTAATGACCATACCCAAATCAATCGTAGCGGGCAAGTTGGTAGAATCATCACATCTGACAAAATAGGCTTGATCGGTTGTTTGGCCGAACAATGCGCCATTCAACCACACCGTAGTGAGGAAGGAGTTTATATCTTGCTTGATGCGCTGCCATAGGTCAAAATCGTTTGGCTCAAATACAACCCATTGTGTGCCACGTTCGATTGAAGCTTCCACGTAATTGAACAGGCGGCGAACATTGAGATAACGCCAGCTTGGGTCACTAGAAAGGGTACGCGCACCCCAAACCCGAATACCGCGACCGGGAAAAGCGCGGATGCAGTTAATACCTTCAGGGTTCAAGCCGTCTTGCTCGCCCATCGTTATCTGCATTTCAAGACCGATAGCGCCACGCACAATTTCGTTAGCAGGCGCTTTATGCACACCACGCTCTGAATCGCTACGCGCCCAGATTCCAGCCATATGACCGCTCGGTGGTATGAGCGTGGTTTTCCCCTTGTTGACCGGGTCATCAACTTCAATCCAAGGGAAATACAACGCGGCATACTTGCTGTCATAATTGGCTTCGCGCATGCGCCAATTGCGAATTTGTTGAGCATTCATACCGGGAGGGGCATCAAGAATCGCCACCCGATTCTTCATGGCTTCGCAATGGTTCATCATCGCGGTCTGTACTACCTGCACCCCCTTCATATCTACCACACCTCTTTGGTACAGTGACATTAAATCGGGACACATAACAATAGTAACATCATCCAACGCTTCTAGCCCACCCAAACCGGTACGACTCATCACATCCCCGGTAAAATCGGCAGAAGTAAGGGTAATTTTGCTGGATAATGTCTTTGTTTCGGTTGCGCCAACCAGCGTAGATTGTCCCGGATTAGGACGTTTGTCCGCAGGGCTTGTCGGGCTTTCGCCGGTGAGATCCCTGACTCGCACCCATTTTGACCCAGTTCTACCACCGTTAATTACATTCTCTAGGTATTGAGGTCCTTTCTTAAAACTTACATCAAAAGATTCAGACTCTCCCGAAGAAGATTTTACGATTAGTTTGAACAATTCATCCTGTCCGGCAATTTCTTCAATCGCTACGTTCAAAGAACCGCTTACACCCGGAGCAGGGCGCAGTTCAACAGCAGGTGCATCCTCACCCGTTCGAGCATTCAAACGAACTGAGGCGGGCGGTAATTCGGCAACAGGTTTACTATCGCCGCCAGATGAGGGGGAAGAATAAGAACCGGATTTAGGAGCGCGAACATCCGCTTCGGCTCTGTTTCCGCTGGCATCATGAACACGAACGAATTTTGAGCCTTTTGCAGCGTCATTTATTACATCTTCAACATAACGTCCGGCTTTATCTTTCTTATCGCTGCTAAGGTCATCGAAGGTTTCGGTTGTATTGCCGCGATGTACTGTTAGTTTGTAGCGTCCGGCAGCACCATCGCTAACTGTCACCGAAACTGCCTCATCTCCCGCACTCAGTAGGGGAGTAACTTCCAGAGCAGTACCCGCGCTACCCTTTTGAGGAATAGTGACTGCTGGAGAGACCCGCACAATATAAGCGCGTGTGCCTCCGTTCAGGAAGAACCCATAAACAGAAGCTGGCATGAAAGCACCAGAAATAAACCCACCAAAGGTTAGCTGGTATTGCTCCCAACTGGTTACAAGTGTTGCTGCACGAGGACCTTTTTCGGCAAAGCCGACGAACGCGGCAATTGAAGTTCCAACACCTTCAATTGGCTTACTACCGCGATCTACCTCCTCTACATAAACACCTGGGGAAAGGTATTGTGGCATATCATTCTCCTTCGAACTTGGCTTTACTTGTCAAAATAAAGAATTGTAAATATTAATTATTCTGGTTCTGAGTTCCTGCCCGCTCGGTTTCCGGTTGCATTTCAAGATCATATGATTGGGAAGGAAGGTCTATTACTTTTCTAACGGTTACATAGCCCGGCGCTATTGCCAAAAAGGTATATTTTGGGCGTTGTATTACAGCATTAAAGTTAAAACGACTCTGTGCATCGGTTTTTACATTTAGCCCTTGTTCCAGCAACACTACTTCGGCACGTACTACTTTATTCTTATCGGTGGCATCTATAATCCTTCCACCAATTTGTAAATGCTCACTGTAATTATTTGTGCTGCCATTTGTGTTTGAAACAACCACTTCACCATCTGAGAGAAACGTTTCTGGCGGCAAAAAGCGCAAGAACTTGCTGCGTACTTCGGAGGATATGCTAATTACGGTCGAATCAACCGCCACTGTTACCACATAAGGTAAAACTGGCTTCAATTGGTTATCCAAAGCAGTCCACACATCTGCAACATTTCGCAATACCCCGTCTGGTTGTGCCACTTTGGTGTATAGCGGATAGGGTTGCTTTTGCAATGGATCAAGCAAAACCTCACGCGGTAATACCGGAAAGCGTACCAATGTGGCTAAGGTGTACCAAAGTAAGCGATGTTCATCCTCGACATTGGTAGTCCAAGCTGTAATCAAGTACGACAAATCATAGCGACCACCATACTTGCTTCTAATAATCCTTCCTTTGTCATCGCGTTCCATTGCCCAATCATTTTGCTTCAAGCTTAGGTTTTCGCGAATATCGTGTAAATATATATTCAAGGTAGGCTTAGAAATCGAAGCGCTCCACTCTCGGTTGGGTACATCAAAGCTGACATCCACTTCATTAAGGTTAAGTGGCATTTTTTCTACCAGTAATTGTTTTATGGATTCGTCAAGTGCTTCAATCATTGTTGCCTATGCCTACCCCTGAAGTGGTTCTTCTTCTTCCACTGCTTCCCGTTGCACAGTCTCATCACGCTTCATTTGAAGCTCTTCTTCTTCCGCTTCCCGTTGCACTGCCTCATCACTTTCCGCATGGCGCTGCACCCCGTTAGCAGAACCAACATTCGTGGCATTCCTCTCGGCAGCCTGTTCATGCTCGGTATCGGCAGCGCCAATTGAAGTAGGGCGGGTCGTGCTAAAGCCTTGCTGGATGGCATGGGTCGCTTCATGGGTCAGCAATGAAATATCTGAAAGGTCGGCAGTATCTCGCAAAACTACATTTTGCCCGCTGGTAAAAGCGCGGGCCCCCATTGCTTGGTTCAAATCGGAATTTACGCTAACCTTTAGCTGAGACATGTCTTGACCGAGGTTAGATTCAATGGTGCTGCGAGTCGACTCAGGTAAAGAAGCACCACGCCCTCTCTCGGATTGTACCGCATCAGCTAGTTCTTGTTCTAAAGAACCGCCTTCAGGTCCAGAAGAAGCCGAACGATTTACCGTGCCAAGCATGCGTTGCACCTGTTTATTTCCAAAGTTCTCCGCCACATTTTGTACCAACGCCCGGCGCTGTACTTTAGACATTTGCCCACCTAACATGGCGCTGGCTGCCACCGGAGATACCGCTAGGGTTTGCTCGGCGGTAGTTTCGGAGACCTCCTCCACTTCAGACGATTGCAATGACCGCTCGCGTTCAAATTCTCTCATTGCCTCATTTGACATATTTATACCTCTCAAACTTCAGGTTTATCTGAATACCTCACTAATCCATTTGTAATACATACCAAAATCAGTTTCGGTGATTAATTTGCCCATCTTTTGGAACTCACGCCGCGTTGCACGTATGAGATGTAACATTTCTACCACAGCGTCAGTACCATCGCTTGCCGCCAAGAAAGCAGCGGTAAGCGCAATATTCTTGATATTTCCACCAGCAATTTTGAATTGTCGTGCCATAAAGCGCAAATCAACGCTTTTTGCCAGCGGGGTTTCTTTTGGAAAAACCCTGCTCCATATCTGATAACGGTCTTCTTCTTCCGGGAAAGGATACTCAATTACGAAGTGCATCCGGCGTACAAAGGCTTCATCTAAATTCTTACGCAAGTTAGTTGCCAGTATCACAATGCCTTCGTATTCATCCATTTTCTGTAAAAGATAGCCCGTTTCGATATTGGCGTAGCGGTCATGCGCGTCCTTAACCTCGCTGCGTTTGCCAAAAATTGAATCGGCTTCATCAAAAAATAGTATTGCGTTACTTTCTCCGGCTTCGGTAAATATCCTCTCAAGGTTCTTTTCCGTCTCGCCGATATATTTACTAACCACATTGGACAGGTCTATTTTGTAAAGATCCATTCGTAGCTCGCCCGCAATAATTTCGGCAGACATCGTTTTTCCGGTCCCGCTTTGCCCTGCAAATATTACGTTCAAGCCTTTTCCAAGCGAGAGCTTGCGTTCAAAGCCCCATTTTTCATAAACAAGCGAGCGATGTTTAACCTGTGCGGTAATCTCGCGCAGCATATTAGATTGGTCTGTCGGAAGCACAAGGTCATCCCAGCGATAGAGTGGCGTAATTTTGTGCGCGACTGAATTTAAACGCTGGTTGGAATGGCGGCGACAAGCCAACTCTAAGTCTTCCATTGTCAGATAAGATTGACCTTTCCATGCCACTGTAGTGCGAGCGGTTGCGGCTGCTGCAATTATCTGTCCGCTACTAAGACGGAAACGACTGGATAAGCCTTCCAAATCCAAGCCTGCCGCTTCGTTACCTAACAAGGTTTCCCAAAGATGCTGACGTTCGCTATAACCGGGCAAACCCAATTGTATAGTAATAACCCTTCGTGCTTTACCAGCCAGCAAAGGTGGCATTTGCTGTTGAATTGACACAAAAGTTATTCCGGCTTGCTCAGCCAGCAAGCGTTCGATTGCCCGGCAAACTTCTTGCGCTACTTGGTCTTCTCTTAGCAGATAATCAAAATCTGCAAAGAAAAGCGAAGCAAGTTGTAGTTTAGATTCTCTTTCCAGCAAACGCAAAAAGCTGTCGGTTTTAGGGGCTGCCGGTATTTGAGCGCAATCTACTATCAACAGTTGCATACCCAAACTTTTACATACATCCCCGGCAATATTAGTTTTGGTATATAGGTCTGTTCCCGCCAACACACATACGAAATCGGCATTATCCTGACCGAGTTCAACTAAACGCTGTAAATTAGACTCGGTTTCAACCGGCAGTTGGATTGCGTAGGTGGCATGAGAAAGCTCTACCAAGTTTCTGAGCCTAACATCCAAACGATTCTCGCCAAGTAGGTAAGCGATTACCCCATCATCCAGCTTTATGGTGCGTGATAGTAACGAATTTTGCCGATTTTGGCTTTCTTCACCAAGTTCAATTAATCGGTAACGCAATAAGGGCGCATCAGAATCAAAACAACGACGGGCGACTATTTGTGCAGCCGGACTAGGACATAGTAACCGTAATAGCAAATCCACATTGGGACGACGGCGTGTAATGTCATCCTGTAAATACGCAAAAACCTTTTCAAAGCGAAGTGAAAGTTCGGGAGCAAGCGCAATCAGCAGAACATCTAGTTCAAATGGCGAAAGCTCTAAAGCCTTTTGAAGATGCGCTAATCGCATTCTCTGCATTAGTTCAACGGTTGGGAGAGCTTCTGGTTCCGTTTGATATTCGCCCGGTAAAAAAAGCGCGGGGTCATTTAGTAGTTGATTTACTTCTTCTTCGGTTACATATAAACCCTTAAATTCATCTTCTTCTACCGACCCAACTGAAACCAATTCTTGGAAACGGCATGCCAAAATAGCGGTTGCCCGCCGTAATTCTGAAAAAAGATATTCAAGATTAGTTTTTTGCGTAGGCGAAACGCTCATAATACGTTACCTGTTTTTAGTGCCGGGCTGATTCGGTTCCAAATCTTCATTTTGAGGTGACGCAAGCTCAACCCAATTAGATTCACCGGACATAGCGCCTTGCAATAAATTTTGTAATTCTTCTATGCTGTTCAAGCGCCAAGTGGCGCCACTTTGAAGATGCTGTACCTGTAAAACCAGCGGGTTTTCGTTTTGGGTGTTATCTGGGTCATTCAGCAACCAAAGGCGCAAAAGGAAGGAGGAATAATTGCGTGTTGTCAAAATCCTGACTCCTTTTTATGAACAACCATGTTCATAAAATGGGCATTAATTATACTATTCATATTATCCGTTCAAAAATAAGCTTAACAATAAATTCTTAGTACACGCTTATTTTAAGTTAATTTTGAGTTAATTTCTGCTTAAATAGCTTGTGTTTTGCCGATTTTCGATTTATTCTCTTTTGTAAGCTATACCATTTAATGATTCTTTTAATGTATTTGTAATAACAATAGTGCTATAATTTATATAAATATCATGCCCTTAACATTTTAGCCCATCATTAGCAGAAATTATGGGTAAGCAAGATAGCAAAATGGAGGGGGAAATATACAACCATTTTACTCTCCAACCGTTACTTAAATAGCTTGGTATCTATTCGGGTTATTTGCGGTTTTAACTATTCAGGAGAAACAACAGCAGTGCTTACTACTGGTATAGCCCGGCTTGAATTAAAGCCTCAAACCACCAGAATGACGGTTCTGGCAGGGGCTAACGCCGAGCAAATAATCAAACTATCAAACCAGACCGGCTTAATTGATGATTTTGATTTCTCATTGGTTGGGCTTCCGACAAGTTGGTTCAGCTTTTCCAGAGAAACCCTCAAACTTCTCCCCAACTGGGAGGAAAGTATTACCTTCAAGATAGAAGTTTCGGCTAATGTAAGACCAAATCTTTATTCTGGAAAGATAGTAACTACTGCCCGAAGCCAACCGGGGATACGCACCGAACTACTTATAGAAGTTGATGTTCTAGCTCCTTTAAAAGTTGATGCACGTTTACAACCGCATCGTTCCAAAGGATTCAAGGCAAATTACACCTTATTGCTGCGAAACAGAAGTATGTCTCCCGGTAAGATGAGCCTACAATTAACCGATTCTTACCAGTATTGTGTAGCGCGATTCAGCCCTCCTCAAATCGAAGTAATGCCGGGTACTTCACAAGCAATTAAAGTGCAGGTGCAACTCAAGCCCAAGACCCCACGGGATGAAGCGCAACAGCCTCAGCAATTCGAGATTATGGTAGAGCCGAATTGGACGGTGGCAGGCGCACCTGTAATTACGGAAGGGATAACTGTTGAAGGTGAGTATATTCACCAATCACGTTGGTCTTTTATCACGCGCCACCCGCTGTTAAGCCTATTTTGCTTTCTATTTTTGCTGATTGCTATTTTGTGGTCATTTTTAATTTTGCCGGCAATTCAGGAGCTATTTATCTTAAATGCAGACCGAATAAATCTTAATGACCAACCGCGCAGCCCTTTAAGGATTGAGCAGAAAAGCTTCAGTGATAGGTTGCAAAACGATATTAATCCTTTGGCAGCATTTACACGTATATCGGTAACTTTTTCTGAAGCCGAGCAGAAAGTTAAAATCACCCTATGGGGAATGGGTATAGTTTCAGCAGATATGACCGGGAAAGTGGAGGTTGACCAGAAAACAGGCAGTTTGTTTTTTACGGCAGATGATAAAAACCAACCGGATTCTTTCCCATGGTTCTTGATTCCAATGGATAGGAAAAGTACCACCAACAAAGTAATGAATAAAATCAATCAAAAGTTGAAAAATTGGCTGATAAATACCCAACAAAGGGTTTCAAAAGTCGAAATTGAGGGTGGTACTCTTTACCTAACTTTACGCTCTTGCGATAGTAATGACCCTGCGTGTATAAAATAAAAAAGTAGTAAAAGAAAAAGACGCTGTATGACCTTATCCAAATATGATATAACCCCAAATTGGAGTGAGCAAACCGCTGTAGCGCCATTGTTGCGAGTATATTTTTTCGGGAGATTTGAGGTACAGCAAGACGAACGAGTTATTGAAAGCCACCAATGGCGCAATGGAAAAGCTCGCAGCCTTTTCAAGATAATACTTTCTCGCCGAGGTTATCAGATTAGCCGCCAAGAAGCGATTGAACTGCTCTGGCCCGAACTTGACCAAGACCGCGCTTCCAATAATCTGAATCAAGCGGTTTACAGTTTGCGCCGTACTCTTGAGCCGGAGTTAAAAGGCGCGATTGCTTCGATTTATTTACGCACCGAAGGCAACAAAATCCAGTTTTACCCCTCTATGGTAAGCTGGATTGATACCGATGAATTTACCAAACTACTCAGGCAAGCGCATCTATCTAATGATTTACGACTGTATGAACAGGCGGTAGCCCTCTATCGCGGGGATTACCTGCTGGAAGATTTATATGAGGATTGGTCGGTAGCGCGGCGCGAAGCATTAAGGCACGAATTAACCGAAATTCTGATGCAAATGGCTTCTCTTTATTATGTACAAGGACAGATTGAAAAATGTCGCGAATGTTTTCACCGGGTGCTTGAGTGTGATTTCTCACATGAAGCCGCGCTACAAAAGTTAATGCTAACCTTAATTGAAACAGGCAAACGCGAAGAAGCCTTAGTTTATTACCGCAACTTTGCACAGCGTTTGAAAAATCGCCTGAACATTGAGCCACTTCCAGAAACGAAACAGCTATACCACAATCTAAGCAGCGGACAACATGCCGCACATCCGATAAAATTTGCGATACCTGAAAAAAATATCCGTTCTAGCAATGGTAATATTAATACTGCAACGACTGTCAATAAAAAGGACTCTACGCTAATCCAATTCATTGGAAAAGAATCGCATGCTTCCAAACCAACGGTAGGGCGTAATAACGTGCTTGAGATTTGGAATCGCCGCCTTGGCGAGGCTATTGCCGGAAACGGAAGTTTAACGCTTCTTTGGGGGGAAGCCGGAATAGGTAAAACCCACCTCGCCCAACAGATGTCTTTTCTAGCCAGCAAAGCAGGTTTTGAACCTCTCTATGCTGTCTGCCATCCCGACCAAACCGATACGCCCTACTATGCCGTTTTCAATATGCTAGAACAGGCTTTATCGCGCCTTGAACCTGCTGCGCTAGAAGAATGTTTGAACAATTGCAGCCCCGAATTATTCCGCTTTTTGCCCTCACTATCTCATTTGAGCGAATCAAGTGTTGCTGAACCTAATTCACAGGCAGTTTTTGCAGCGATAGCACATCTGCTAGGTTGGTTTCAGCACAGGCATAAGTTGGTACTAATTCTCGAAAATATCCAGCACATGCCCTCTGCTTCTCTGCGATTGCTGCGCTCTTTGATGAGCCACCACAACTTGAAATCGCTGTTGGTAGTAGTCACTTTGCACCCTATCGCCAATGAATTGGCACAACCTGAATTGGTTCGGTTACTCGATTCGGCTGGCGAAACGCCCGACACTATCTTTAGGTTGGAGCGTTTTGAAGCAAGCGAACTTTTGCGGTTGATAACCCTAAATGCCGAGCAGTATGTTTGGAATGAAGTATTGGAAGAAGTTGGGCATTTAAGCCAAGGTAACCCCCGCTTAACATTGGATTTAATAAGCGCGTGGTGGGACAATGGGATTTTACAGGTTGAAGACGGTACGCTGAAATTAAACCATACTCAAAATTGCACACTGCCTTTTAAAGTTATTTCCTACATAAAGTGTATTGTAAATGGCTTGAGCCATGAAGCACAAATACTTCTTGGGCTTGCCTCACTCATCGGTTACAACTTTAAATTTGAAACCCTGCGACAGATTATTCTGAATCGCTCGGATGGCGCGGGTTGGTGGATAGAGCTAGATAAAACCAAATTAGGTTCTGCTTTGCTAGAACTCACCGGTTGTAAATTAATCGAAGAACAGGGTATAGAATACAAATTCGCCTACCCTTTATTGATAGAAACGATGCTATCTACCTTTTCACATGGGCAAAGCAGTTGCTGGAAAGAAGTTATTGCTTGGTCAATCAGCCAGTCGCAGCCATAACGAATTAGATATAGAACTCTATGCTGAAATATACAATTACAAGTGAAGTTGTTGAGCTTGCGCCCGGTCAATCCGCAGACGTTACCTTAACCCTGTCAAATCAAAGTGAAATTATTGACCAATTCGCGCTCTACCTTCAGCCGCTAAGTACCCCAGAAGCTGCCGGTTTGTATCCCGAATGGGTTGTTTTCAATCCGACAAATTTCTCCTTGCGCCCCAGCCAAGCAAGCCATAACCCCAGCGAGGGAGAAGACCAGCAAACTATCACCATTAAGTTGACTTTGTCCGAAGGAATAACTGCCGGAGCTTATCATGGTCAAATAATTATACAGGCACGCAGTGGTTCGGATAATAGCTTGCTTATTCCCTTCCGATTGGTAGTATCTAAGGTAGAAAAGCAGATTTTTGAACTGCAACTGGCAGAGCGTATTTCTCGGCGCAGGGGTGAAGTTTACCGGGTTTTCCTAGCTAATCAAGGCAATGCGCCTGCTTTGTATTCCCTTTATGCTGAAGATACTGAAGATGCCTGCCGTTATGACCTTGCACCCGGCGAAGTTTATCTTGACCAAAATCAGGAAGCGCATATTACTTTGAAAGTGCGCCCACGTGAACGAAACTGGACTAAAGACCCGGTGCGTCATGATTTTGTGATTAATCTGGATGGTTACACCGAGAAACTGCAAGGCAATTTTACTCAGAAATGCGCCTTGCCCCCCGTTTTATGGCTCAAGCGCCGCTGGGTAATGATGGTCGCCGCTTTTGTGATTCTGTTCGGATTATTAATAGCAGGTTTATTTTTCCTATTTAGCAATTTTACTCCGGCTTTAGCAGTAGCTTGCGGACCATCCTCTCTTAGACATGTAAACCTGATAACGAACAATGGGAATACAGCCATTTTTGTTAGTGGACGCGCCGGTATAGACCCGCTGACCCCAGTACGTACTGAGAGCGCAAGCATTCTTCCCGGTATATTTGAACCGCTTGTCTCAGTTTCGCCGGACGGAAGAAGATTGGTTTATGCGACTGCGCGAAATCTAGCTATGGATGACACTAATCTGTGGATATTAGATTTGGATACGCGAAAGCCTACGCTGCTGGTAAATATACCTAGCGGTTTTTGGCCCACTGCGCCGGTCTGGTCTTCTGATGGCGAAACATTGGTGTACGTCAAGCGAAAGAAGCCGGTAAAGAGTGACACCACAGTAGCCACCACTACTAGCGCAACAACTACAACAGCTACTACCACCACCGCTGGTACTACTCCAAGCCCTTCACCGGATGTCGGCGCAAATGACCCGCTCCGCCTTGAAATGTACTTTATAGGGATTAAAGCTGGTTCCAAAGAAACTTTCCTGTCTTCGCCTCAGAATTTTGATCCTGCCCTTTTTTATGGAAATGAACAGCCGGTACTTTGTTGGACAACTAATAATTCCAGTATCCTAATTCGTCCCAAAGCAGGTGAACAAACCGTCCTTAAAAATCAACAGGTTGAAATCAGTTTCCCAGAAGGAAAAGTGGTACAAAGACCGCGACCGGGCTTTAATCTACCAACTCCTAAAATACCGAATTTAACACCTCCAAAAATTGGGGCAAATATCCAGTCTGACACAGGTTTGGCGGCAAACCGCTTTCTTCCGATGTTTTCTAACTCGCTTGCCCAACTCCCTGCCAATCAGAGCAATAACAGTTGCCCGGTGATTAATCCATTCAGTATGAATGACCCACGATGGGCAGATGTACCGCTTAGAGTTGGTATCACCAGTAAAGTGGGAGATTACGGGTGCGCTATAACCGCCGCTGCTATTCTTCTCAACCAATATTTGAATCAACTAGGCTCTACTTCAATTCAACCAGACGCACTGATAGATTGTCTAAGAGACAATACCAGTCCTTTAACTATAACTGGTTGGGCATTTATTGGGCAAAATTGCAGCGATATGAGACTACAATTGCGCGGACGTGCTGATTTTAGCTGGAATGAGCTAGATTCAATTTTACAGCGTGGACCAGCTATTGTAGGTATGTTGGGCGGACCCACTGGCAATCATTTTTTGGTTGTAACCAGCGGTTCAGGTGGGGATGCACGAAACTACAATGTAGTTGACCCATGGGATGGTTCCACCTACAAGAATCTTCAGAATTTTCTCAGCTTCGGTTATCGTCCTAAATGGTTATTATCCTACGAGGGACAAGGGTTTTTCTGTGGCGAGAATACTATAAACCAAGAGCCTAGCCCGCTTTCCATTGAAAGCAGTGGCATACAAGATGGCAAAATGTATCGGCAGGATGTGAATTTCAAGTTCGCTATTACCGGAAAAACGCTAACAACCACCCTCACAGCGATTGTCAAGATTCGTGACCCAAGAACCCCACCTAGCGATAGTTCGGTAGTTAATCTACCGGAAGGTCAGCAAATACCATTTCGGCAAGATGGTAATTATGTAATTTCTATTCAAGCTAAGAACCCGTCAAACCCGCCTGTAGAAGTGAATCGTAATATTTTCTTTACCGTTGATAATACATCGCCGGAAATTAAAGCCCGGATTCTTACAGGTGCTGACCCCAAAACCAATAAATATTCCGGACCTGTAACCCTACAACTGGATGCCACAGATGCTCTAAGCGGCATTTCTTCTATTGAATATCAGGTTGATGGTAGTCCTTGGCGTTCTTATACCAGTGACACTACCACAAACTCTATTACCGTTAAAGACAAAGGCGAACACGTTGTTAACTATCGTGCCACCGATGGCGCAGGAAATCTATCTTCGGTAGGGGCTGCTACTTTTACAATAGAACCGCCAATAAACCGGGAAGCTCCTGCCGCTGCCGGAATCGGTGGCAACCAAACCACTACAGGCGGGAATAATAGCGGAGGCGCTGTTCCAACTACCAAAGCTCCCGTAACTACGGCGCCGATAAATACTACTCGTGCTGTTACTCCTATTGTTGCAACGCCGACAGTTAAAGCCACGCCCACGGTGGCACAGCCAATTACAACCGCGTTACCCACTGCAACGCCTTTACCTACTGCAACGTCATTGCCAATTATTATAATACCTACCTCCGTAGTTGCTAGGACTACCGGGTTACTGGCAATTGATAATGCTCAGCTAACCTTTGGACCGGGCATATCTTCGTTAAATATCAAGCTCAGTAACACCGGCTCCGGCTCGTTAAACTGGACAGTTTCTCCGGGTATTAGCGCAAGCCTTCTCAAGTTTGGCAACAACAGTGGTGCATTACTATCTGGAACAGCTTCGATTTTAAGCGTAAGTCTGGCTTCAACTACTTTGCCATTCCAAGCGCAAAGTACCAGTTTCCAGATTGTTTCTGACGGTGGCAATAAAACCGTAACTGTAGTTATCAACCCGCAACCTTTGCCAACAGCAGTATTTTCTTCACCCATCACCGGAACAGTGCTTGGATTAGACACTCCTATAACTTTGACGATTAATACCAATCAAAGCACTGCTACACCAAATCACGCAGTTTTAATAGCTACCTATGTAACGGCTGCCGGATTACCGCCTGCTGATGTAACTTTAACCGCCAGACCAGCCACCAGCAATAGCTTTAGTATCAATTGGGATACAACCACAATAATTCCGCAAGCAGCCATCAAGTTGAGAGGTAAATTTTGCGTAAGCGCCGATGAGTCAATCTGTACTGACATTCCAGAGGTAACAAACCTTAATATTCCATTGGGCGGTTCTATTTCTACACCCACTGATGCCAGTATTTTATCTAGTTCTGCGATAATTTCGGTCACTGCTACCGGTAGAGCTAACCATGCTAAGCTTAAAATAGTTTTTCAGGACGACCTTTCCGAGGTGGTTATACCTTCGCCACCAGCATCAAATAACAATTGGTCGGTTACTTGGAATACATTGTCAATTAGACCAGAACGAGTTTTTAATCTCAAGGGGCTAATATGTAGTAGCGTGGACGAAAGTGTTTGCGTGAATATGCCGGATGTCCTTAACCTACGTACCCGTATGAGCGCAACCGTTACTACTAGCCAAAACCTGACCAGTAACAAAGTTTTGCCTACCACCATAAATGTCACTATCGGTAGCCCGACAGATAACATCGAGCATGTTTCGTTATATGCGACTTTTGGTTCTGGCGCTCCAACCCTGATTTCCAATAACATCAGGGGTACAAGTTGGCAAGGTAGTTGGAATACAACTGCTATTTCGGCACAAACAGGCATTATATTGGATGTAAAAGCTTGTTTTGACACTTCCGAAAATATCTGTACTCCGTTGGCATCCTTCCCTAATCTAATGGTGCAAGCTGGACCACCCAGTATAATCAAGATAATAGCAGGCTCAGGGCAAAGCGCGGTTACAGGCAGTTCTTTTGCACAACCTTTCAAAATTCAGGTTACTGATGCAAATAAAAACCCGTTACCACAAGTTGGAGTAATTTTTACCGCCCCCGACCCGTTAGCGGGTCCTAGCATTTTGTTTGGTACAGCCTTTACATCTAACACCTTTAGCGCCGTTACCGATGTAGGAGGTTTTGTTACAACCTCTCTATTTGTGGCTAATAACAATACGGGTAATGGCTATACGGTTAATGTAAGTGTTTCAGGAACTAGCCTTACTGCTAATTTGTTGCTTAACAATCTATTACCTAACTCAACCCCCATACAACCAAATGCGGGTTCAGGTCAATCTGCTATTGTTCAAACCAATTTTGGCGTTCCCCTCCAAGCAACGGTAGTTGATGCCACAAACCTACCTGTCCAAAATATAACTGTTACGTTTATGGTGCAATCAAACGGGGCAGGCGCAATATTTCCTTCTACTGCTAGTACCTCGGCGACTGCTATTACCGACATAAACGGGGTGGCGATTGCTCCCGCGCTTAAAGCTACATGCACCCCCGGCGCATTTACAGTAAATGCCTTTGCCAGCGGTCCCTATGTGCCGGCAACTTTCAGCCTAACCAATTTGCAGGGCGCACCGAGCAGCCTCCAAATAAGTGCGGGCAATAATATTAGCGCTACTGTAACTACCGCTTTTACGCCTTCATTTGCGGTGCAGGTTCGAGATATATGTAACAATAATCTCGATGGTCAGGATATAACCTTTACCGCCCCCAGTAGTGGGGCAAGTGGTACTTTTGCCAATGGTACCAATACCACAACCGTAAAAAGCGCAAACGGTGGTATTGCCGCCGCTACAAATTTCATCGCCAATACTACCGCTGGAAATAATTATCAAGTTTCGGCAGTAGTCGCCAGCAATACTGCTATTTCAACTACTTTTACCATCAGTAATATTCCCGGTCAGGCAGCTACTATCACACCGATAAACGGTAATGGGCAAAATGCCAAAATATTTACCGCTTTCCCTAACCAATTATCTGCCAGAGTAAAAGATGCACAGGGTAATTTGCTGATAACTGGTACTGTAACTTTTGCTGCTCCGAGCAGTGGCGCAAGCGGGAAATTTTCGACTACCAATAATAATGTTGCCACAGCTATAATTGATGCCAGTGGAGTAGTTACTGCTCCTGTATTCACAGCAAATGGTACTGCCAGCCTTGGCGCATATCAGGTTAGCGCTACTATTGGAAGCGCTACTAATGTATTTAGCCTAACTAACTTGCCCGGCGACCCTAATTCGCTGGTTGTTCTAGCTGTAACGGGGGGTAGCGGACAGAATGCTGCGGTCAATACCAACTATACTAGTCACTTAACAGCAACTCTAAAAGATGTAGGGGGTAATACTCTCGATGGCTATAACATTACCTTTACCGCGCCCAGCAGTGGCTCAAGTATAGTTTTCAGTTCCAATACCTATACACATTCTGTAACAAGCGCCGGAGGTGGGGTGGTGGACTCTGGCGCTATAACTGCGGGTAAAATTGCAGCCTCCAATTTTATTGTTCTAGCTTCGGTTGATTTGTTCCCAAGCGTGACCGCATCCTATACACTTACTAATAATCCGGGAAACCCTGCTGTTATAACCATAATGGCGGGAGATAACCAAAGCGTTAAGATAGGCACAGTTTTCACCACCAGCCTAGCTATATCAATTACCGATACTTTTAATAACCCCGTGCCAAGCACAGGTGTAACATTCGCTGCGCCTTCAAGCGGTACAAGTGGTACCTTCGCAAGCACCAACACCTATACTGCTACCGCCACAACCGGAGTTAATGGAGTGGCAACCGCATCGGCATATACAGCCAACACTATAGCGGGGAATAACTATGCCGTAAATATCAAAGTGACAAGTTTCCCGGCTGTAAATACGAATTTCACTTTAAGTAATTTGAAAGGCGACCCCAATAAATTAACTATTACGGGCGGCAACGAGCAAAGCGCCAGTGTTGATAATGGATTCAGCAATAATCTCAAAGCCACCTTGACCGATATAGGTAATAACACCCTTGATGGTTATCAGGTTACATTTACTGCAAGTGGGGTTAGCGCGAATGCTATCTTTACTGCCACTACCAGCAACATTACGGTTGTAAGCAGCAGTGGAGGGGGTTTAGTAGATTCGGGTGGATTCAAAGCAAATACCACTTCTGGAAGTTATACTGTCCAAGCGGCGGTAAACGGCTTCTCGGCGGTGACAGCTACCTACAACCTGAATAATTTAGCCGGAGACCCTGCCAATATCGCTATAAGTAATGGCAATTCCCAAAGTGTAAAGGTTAAAAATGTTTTCGGTACAAATCTAGAAGTTACCGTAACTGATTCGCATAGCAACCCGGTGAGCGGTACTGTGATAATCTTTGCTGCGCCCCAGTACAATCCGCCAACCGTTCCAAGTGGGAAATTCTCAAGCAGTAATAGCTATACCTCTACTGTAACCACTAATTCCAGTGGGGTAGCTACAGCTTCCGCGCTCACCGCTAATAAAACGGCAGGTGCTTTTTCTGTTACTGCCAGCCTTAGCGGTTTCCCATCCGTAACACCCGCTACTTTCAATCTTACCAATAATACCGATAATCCGGCAGCGCTTATAATAACAAATGGTGATGGACAAAACGCTGTTGTCAATAATAATTTTGCCAATAGCCTAATTGTCCGAGTTGAAGATTCCGGTCAAAACACATTGAATGGCTATACCGTCTTATTTACTTCAACCGTTTCCACCAGTCCGGGGGTGGTATTCGACAGCACAGCTTCTTATACCACTTCGGTGATTTCGCTGGCAGGAGGTATAGCTGATTCAGGTGGGTTAAAAGCAAATACAACTGCCGGAGCAAATTATTCGGTAAAGGCAACGGTGCAAGGCTTCCCCGCGGCAACAGTCAATTTCACGCTAACCAATAATCCGGGTACGCCTAATTCGATAGGAGCCGACTCAGGTGTGGCATTATCCCAAGCCATTACCGTTAATACTGCCTATGCGCCGCTAAAGGTGTTGGTAAAAGATAGCTACGGCAATCCTGTATCATCCGGTTACGATGTCACTTTCACAGCCCCATCTACCGGAGCAAGCGGAGCTTTTTCCAGCGGTAACTCTATAACGGTGCAAACCAATTCCAGCGGTGTTGCAAATCCCGGTACTTTCACTGCTAATACCGGAGCAGGCGCATTTACAGTCTCGGTAGCAGTTAGCGGCGCTACCAACTTGAATTTCTCAATGACCAATAATCCGGGTGTGCCTAATTCGATTGAAGCCGACTCAGGTGTGGCATTATCCCAAGCCATTACCGTTAATACTGCCTATGCG
>NZ_JBAXHI010000014.1:0-87226 GCF_037138995.1 Candidatus Chlorohelix sp.
CCAGTCATAGGCTGGTTATTACTATCAAAAGCCTGTGCCGTAAACTGCTGAGTAGTGCCGGTTTGCAGGCTACTGGTTGCAGGGGTTACTACGATACGCGCCAATGGCGCAGGTATTACAGTAATGTTGGCGGAACTGGTAACACTACCGCTTGTCACAACTACACTGTTGGGATAACTGCCTGTAATAGTTCCCGCGGTGTACAAGCCGCTACTGTTGATTGTGCCTCCACCTGTAGTTGACCAAGTGAAATTCACCCCAGTCATAGGCTGGTTATTACTATCAAAAGCCTGTGCCGTAAACTGCTGAGTAGCGCCGGTTTGCAGGCTACTGGTTGCAGGCGAAACAACAATAGAAGTTAAAACGCTAGGAATGGAATTGCCATATATCGCTGCCACACTCAATACTTCAGGAGTTTTGGACGGATCAGAAGTGCCAAGATTAAGTTGGTATTGTAAATAACGTCCTGTTGGTAAAGTAAGATTTACAAATCCGCTAGTATTAGCCGCTGTACTCCAAGATGACCAGCTAACTTCATCGTTTGAGGTTCTAGCCTGAAGGTTAACACTTCCACCGTTAGCGTTTAGTGCCCAGTATAGCTGATTCCAGCTAACTGGCTGACCCGCATCTAACACTTTGGATATATAGCTTCCGCTTGAAGCAAATCCTCCTGTAATTATGCTGTCTGCTAATAGACCTGCGCCAACCTCCCACGCACTCACCCAAACATAGCTGTTGGTTGACACATTCACGTTGTGAGTTGCTACTACCACACCATCAACACTGTACTGCACTACCCCTGTTCCCAGCAGTATCTCGTAATCGTGATATTGGTCAAGGGTTGTGTTTAACTGTGTTTCTATGAACACTCCACCATAGTTCGTTCTCGCGTACAAATGGTTCGGGTCTCGCGCAGGTATGCTGAAGATTAGCCACCAACTCATCAGGTCAGGCGAGAAACCGAAATGTTGGTTAGGGCTTCCATTTGTAAAATTGATTCGCCCCTGCAACCGGTTCAAAGGTTGTGGCGCAACGCTCTGGATGTAGCCCCCTCCTACCTTTACACTCCCTCCACTTACTACTGCGTTGCCTCCACTCACCCAATTTCCGGTTGTCCACAAATTGCTATCCAGCGTTGTACCGTTGAAGTTGTCTTCTAATAAGGCTTTGAGACGTATCTCACCGTCTATTAGATTTGTAGCGTTTGTGCCATTGAAGCTACCCCCTTGAAAATCGGCTTGGGTGGTTTGTATTATTGCTGGCGGTAGCACCGTCAAGCCCGAAGGCTGCGTGGTAGTGATGTTCCCAACATTTGTTATGGCTACATCGTAATTACCCGCAGGATACCCGGCAGGCAAACTGAATTGCAAGGTTGTTGAGTTTAATATCGTAATCGGGCTAATGTTATTTCCCGAAAGCGCTACAGAGAGTGGCGCAATAAAGTTGTTACCTTGGATGGTCACTGTAATGGGAGACGTGTTCGTAACCAGTGACGGGGTACTAGAGTTTATTACCGCTACTGGAATCGGGGCAGTAACAGTAAAGGCGGAAGGTAAGGTGCTACTATCTCCATTCGGATTAATAACCGTCAGGTTGTAAACTCCTTGCGCTAATCCGGCAGGCACAATCGCTGTTAGAGCCGATGAAGATACATAGCTCGAAGTTAAATTTACTGTTCCCAACCTTACTGTTATTCCTGATTGATAATTAGATCCCAAAATATTAATGGTAGTAGTAACGGATGCACTAGCGCTAGTAGAGCTAATCGAGGTAATTGTCGGTAAAGGCGTGGAAACAGTAGCTATATTGTAATTTGCCGTAACCGAACTTAATACCGGTGAAACGGACGGGTCAGCCGTATTTAAGGTAGCCCGATACTGCAAATATTGGGCATCAGGTATGGCTAACGAAACCGTCTGACTGCTATTCGGTGTACTCCATACAGACCATGTATAGCCATCGTTGGATGAGCGCGTTTCAAGCTGGATAGCGCCACCGTTCAGCGTTCCTGCCCAATTTAGCGTCAACCAAGTAGCTTTTACACCCGCATCCATAGTTGAAGAAACAAAAGTTCCCGTATTCGAGTAGTTGTTTATGCGTACCCAATCTACCAGAAGCGGATTAGTGGCGCTACCGGTAGAAAACCATATCGGTATGCTTCCGCTAATATTTGCAGAATGAGTGGCTAACAGCACCCCATCCACAAAATATTGAATCTGGGTAGCATTAATCTTCATTTGCACAACGTGGGAAAGGCTCAAGTCAACACCCTGAAGCAAGGTTTCAGTGTAAGTGCCTCCAATATTGGTTCTGGCATAAAGGTTGTTAGTATCATAACCGGGTACGCTAAATATAGCCCAATTGCTTCCCAAATCGAGAGATGGTCCGAAATGCTGGTTGGCAACACCGGGCGCAAATTTGATTTTCGCTTCAAGATTTAGCCCCACTAGAGGGAAACTGGTTTTAGAATTTACAAATGCGCCCGAAAGGTTGAGATTTCCGGCAATGTTTCCAGCGCTACCCCCTGTTATCCAAGCCCCACTATTCCATACAGCAGCATCAAGACTGGTAGCATTAAATGTATCTTCCAGTGGAGATAAGAGCTTTACTTCTCCCTGACCATAGGCAGTAGCAACAGTATTAGAGCCGCTACCACCTGCAAACTGGCTATAGGTATTCTGAACAAGTTGACCTGCTGGAGTCACAAAACTTGTAACCGCGCTTGTCGCCGTGTTATTAAACTGGTCAGTTGCTATAACCTGATAATAATAAGTTGTGCCGCTTAACAACCCGCTTAAATTCAGGGAATGGGTAGTAACGAAAGCGGTATCCGTAACAACGCTGCTAAGAGCAGAACTTGAAGTGCCGTATTTAACCGTAGCATTGGTACTTACATTGGTATTCCAGCTAATTTGTGCGTTAGAAGGAATAGGCGTAGCTACTATATTGGAAATCACAGGAACACTTGTAATGGGCGAATAGTTAGCTACAATATTGGAAGTACCGCCCGGTACTGTCACAAAGGCAAGCTTTTCACTGTTGATGCTCTTTGTAGTATAGCTATAGTTTGTACCATTAACGGTAAGAGAACCAAGATTTCCAAAAGAAAGTGAAGCCGGGACTACGACTGTTTGCATGGTTTGCGTGGGCGGAACGCTTACTGAGAACGATAGACTGTTAGAAGTCCACTTAACGGCTGAAAAAGAACTGTTATAACGGTTGTTAGTAAAATCCAGCCATTGGTCAGCGTTCAGAATCGGTATGCCCAAACTTCGGGCATAGCCGAGCGAATTTCCCTCCCATGCCGGCAATCCATTGTTATCGACATGAAGTTGGTAAGCAATTGCCTGATAATTGCCATTTTCGCTACTATCTATTGCTTGTTTAGCAACTACATAAGATTGTGCATCGCTCAATGATTCCGGCGAACCTTGCCAACTCAGCTGGTCATCGGTTATTTCGGTATATTGACCATAATAATCTATAATCTGACCGTTTATATCTATATACTTCATAGGCAAACCACTACCGGTCATATAACCCCGCGCCCAAGTATTATCGGGCTTCTTTAACCATTTGCCATAGCGGTAGGGAGAATAATCCATTAGATAACCGTGAGCGGCTCCAGTCGTAGCCGCATCTGTCCAACCCTGCCACTGTACCATATGAATGCGAACAGTTTGGCTGGTACGTGTGCCGTATCTGAAATCAAACCATGAATCCACCCTATCATAACTGGTACTCAAGGGATTATCAGGATGCGTAGAGAAGGTTGAACCCTGTGTTTGCCATAAAGCAACGTTAGCGGGGTCAGGTTGACCAGCTTGTGCCACATAAAAAGTTGTAGTAGCGGTGTAAGCATTTAAGGCTGAAATTAAATTAGAATAGTAACTATCGGGGTTAGCGTGTGCATCGCTAGTTAGAGCCAGAGTAGTATTTTTTCCGTTCGGGAAATACCACATACGCGGTAAGGGCTTTTTGGAGGCGTTAAGCTGGCTAAGAATGCGCCCAAACAAGCGTTGATGAAGGTCAGCTTGCGGCAAGGGCATTTTATTTAGGTCAATCCAATTGTAATACATGTCAGTGATGCGGATTGCCCCATCACCATCCGCATCCACATTAGTTTGGCTAGGGTTGCCCTGCCTTATGTAAGTCACAGCTTTAGCCACATCATAAGTAAAAGCCGCTGCCTTACCGTTGCCATAGTTATTAACAGTTACAGCCGGATAGGATGTAGCAGAAGTGGCATCGCTGTATAACAACGCTACTATTTGCGCCGTTGCCGCATTATAAGTAGTAGCAGTGGAATGAGTCTGGAAGCTATCGCTAGGAAAGCCCTGTCCATAAGTATTGTTAGTCTGAATGGCAACATAAGCATTATTAAGAGTGCCGTTGGATAAACCTAACCCAAAAACTGAAGCTAACTGTGCATCAGGGCGCATAGCTATAAGATTGCCACCGGTTTCCACATACGCGGTGAAAATTGAAGCCTGTAACGCAGATAAAGTGGTTTCAGCTAACACTACGGTATCATAACCCGATAATAATCCGGTAGTAACGCTAACCAGTTGGGTAGTATCAAACAGATTAAACCCTTCAGCATTCATTATTTCGCCAAGATACCGCCCGAATTTGTTAGAAGTATAAGCATCGTTATAAACAAGCAAAACTGGAGCAGTATTAGTCGCAGCAACTGGAGCAGCTACAATCGGGGATGTGTTATTTACTGCCGATAATCCGGGGGATTGTGCGCTAACATTCATTACTGGCAATAGCAGTTGTGCAAGTAAAAACATAGCCATTATGACATTGAATAATTGCTTTACCGAGACCGAATTTCTGTTCATAAGACTTTCGCTTTCTTTGAATTTGCTATTTAAATCGAATTTCTGAAAATTCATCACTGGTCGCGTCCCTGTTTGATAGCTTTCAAAAATGAGGCTGCGTCCGTCTGTTGCCCATTGAAAAGTAGTGTTGCAAAGAAAATTGGCTGACGCTATCTATGTTTGGAAATCGTGATAGGAGGCTTTTTCGGGGTAGTCTAAATATTAAACGAGAAATCGAAATATCAGATTGTCTTTTGGTTCTCTTGCCCATTTATTGATAATTCCAGCGCTGGTTTGTCCTTTGAAAAAAAGACAAATCAAAATGAATAACAATATAAAAACTAAGCCGATAGTATGACTTCTATTATCAAATTAAGCAGTTAAAAGGTGGTGAAATCGAAAAATGCAGATGTTAACAGGCTTTCATTAGTTTGATTAACCTCATAAAAGTAGGCAGCCTCAAGAAAGCTCTTAAAATATCTTCATAGTTGGTCGGTTTTGTTTCACGACCTTCTCATTGAGAAACAATAAACTTTGTTGAAAAGGAGAGAGAGGATTTTCACTGAGATTTTACTCCTCGCTCTCCTGTGTCCGCAATGGAAACCACTTTTTCAGAAAAGCAGGCAAAAATGGACAAAATAAGAGTTGGTGTAATAGGTTTAGGTAATATGGGCGAACGGCATTGTCGCGTTTTCAATTCCATGGCGCAAGTTAATTTTATGGGAGTAAGTGATTTGCTGGAGGAGCGTGGGCATCTAATTCAGGAAAAGTATGAGGTTCCGTACTATTCGGATTTTCACGACATGCTAGAGAAGGTGGATGCCGTCAGTATTGCAACTACCACGCCCGGACATTTCCCAATAGGTATGGAATGCCTCGCACAGGGCAAGCACCTTTTCATCGAAAAACCTATCGCTCTGACTGTAGAACAAGCTCAAAGCCTTGTTGAGTTGGCAGAAGAGCGGAAGAAAATCTTGATGGTCGGGCATATCGAGCGGTACAATCCAGCCTTTTCAGAACTGCAAAGCTTGTTAATTTCGCGCCAATCCGAAGAAGCGGTTGCAATTAATATCAGGCGGCTAAGTCCGTTTGATACTAGCCAGACTGACGTAGATGTCGTTTCGGATTTGATGATACATGACCTTGATCTTGTCTTAAAAATGCTAGGTCGGGTGCCGGATGCGATTGAAACTTTTGGACGCTCTGTTTTCACCTCAACCATCGATCATGCTGTTGCTACGCTCTATTATCATGATGGACCAGTAATCAGCCTCGCTGCTTCACGGGTCACTCAGCAAAAGGTGCGAGCTATAGAGTTGACAACTTCCGAATCCTACATCGAAACCGATTTGCTGCATAAATCTATTTCAATTCACCGCCGTTTTGTACCTTTTTATAGCAATCAGGAATCGCCTAAATATCGTCAGGAAGGTTTCATCGAACGAATCTTTGTACCTTCGTCTGAGCCGCTCCAACTGGAATTAAATGATTTTATCCAGTCTATTCGCACCGGAAAAAAACCGGAAGTTACCGGACAGGATGGTTTGGCAGCATTGGCACTGGCGCTAGAAATCAAACGCAAGATTCTGGAAACGTCTGAAAATGCCCGTGCCACGAAAAATGTCGCGTTGCATGCCCAAGAGTTCTGGCAACATTTGCGAATTTCAGGTAATCCCATATTGCGTATGAACACCTCGTCTTTAAGTGCGGGTAATTAGAAGGAGAGTGCAAAGTGAAGTCATCCATTCTTTCCATTGTAATTCCCTGCTATAACGAAGCAGACAACGTACCGGGTTTGGAAACAGACCTGCTGCCGGTGGTGGACAGGTTGTCGAAAAACAGACAGTGGCAACATGTGGAAATCATATTTGTGGATGACGGTAGTACAGATAATACCGCTCGTTTATTAGAAACCGAATTCGGCAACCGTGAGCATGTAAAGCTGATACGGCATGGGGTAAATAAAGGACTTGGCGCAGCCCTGCGAACGGGTTTTGAGGCAGCGAGCGGTGATGTGATTCTTTCTACCGACAGCGATGCCACCTACCCTTTCACCGAAATTGAGCTAATGCTAGAGCGTCTTACGCCCGAAGTAGATATTGTAACCGCTTCTCCTTACCATCCACAAGGCGGGATTGATAATGTACCGGGCTACCGTATCTTCCTGAGTAAGGGAGCTTCGCTGCTCTACCGAATACTAGTCAATCCGCGCTTGCATACCTATACCAGCATGTTCCGTGCTTATCGCCGCCCTGTGCTTGAAAAAAGCCGTCATGAAAGTAACGGTTTCCTAGGCGTGACTGAGATATTGGTACGGGCAATGCTAAGTGGAGCGAAGGTAGCGGAACATCCATGCCGGTTGAGGGTGCGTCGCTACGGACAATCCAAAGCCAAATTGGTACGTATCACCCGTTCACATCTCAATTTTCAAGGGCAAGTGCTGGCATATCGTATCAAACGCCTGATAGGACTTCAACAAGGCGCATTTCTGGCTGAGCAAAGAGGCTGAGTTTTTATGAGCAGCGCTTCTTCTACAATTCTGACTTTTCTGGGTACACGCCCTGAGATAATCAAACTTTCTCCGCTCATACCCCGCTTAACCGAAAGCTGCAAGCGCTCGGTATTGGTGCATTCCGGGCAGCACTATTCTTATGAAATGGATGCTCGCTTTTTTGAGGAGCTACAATTACCGGAACCGGATTATAAAATTAAAGCGGGCGCAGCAGGATTGGGAGCAGGTGAACAAACTGCCCGTATGCTGTCTGGTCTCGAACCGATACTGGAAACCGAGAAACCCGCGTTGGTAATTGTACAGGGCGATACCAACACAACGTTGGCTGGGGCGTTAGCAGCAGTGAAACTCGGAATCCCTGTCTTGCATCTCGAAGCAGGTTGTCGTTCCTTTAACCGTACAATGCCGGAAGAAATAAACCGGGTGCTGATTGACCATATAGCAAAGTTATTACTAGCCCCAGACACGGTTGCTATGGATAACCTCATAGCAGAAGGTTGTGATAAACAAGCTAGTGTACATATTGTCGGCTCAACGGGGCTAGAAGCATGCCTTCGGGCTTCAAAACTAGCGGAAGACCGAAAGTTACTGGCAGAATTAAGTGTAAAGCCAAGCGAATACTTCGCGCTTACCTTGCATCGTGCCGAAAATACCTCTGCTGAAGTTCTGCCGGGTCTAGTAAAAACCATTAACGCTCTATCCGAGATGTATCCGGTGGTATTCCCTATTCACCCGCGTACAGAAGCCATGTTGGAAAAATATGGGCTGGAACTGGACAACCGGGTTATTCGCCAAAAGCCAATGGGCTACCTTGACATGATAAAACTAGTTAGTTGCTCTCGCGCTACCCTAACAGATTCTGGCGGATTGCAGGAAGAAGCAGCAGCTTTAGGCGTACCGGTGCTAATCCTGCGAAAGGAAACAGAGTGGACTTACCTAGTAGAAGCAGGTAAAGCCACTTTGCTGGGAAACAAATACCCTGAATCTTATGCAATTGCTCGTGCTTGCCTAAAATCAGAAAATCTGGAAGCTATGCAAGAAGCCCGCATCCAAATACCGAAGAACGTAACCGAGAAAATACTGGGCATTATCAAGCAATTTCTTGAATCTTGAGCAAGAAAATGGCGTATTCCAAGGCGCCTTTATAGCGTTTAGTAGGGAGAAAAAATGTTCAAATCAAATATACCCGGCTTAAAAAGAAACGCGCTTAATGATAGCACGCTTGATTTTGGAAACGGTGGCGCTACCCTTGCCAAACAAACCGGAGAACGCGCTATCAATGCCCGCTTGTTACATGCTGCTCCGGTGCTAATAAGTGTAGCCCTTAATGTAGTTGGTCAACTCGTTTTGAAGCGGGGTATGAGTGACCTCGGTCCTCTCTCCCTAACCGAACATAGCATTATAGACTTATTTATGGCAATTGCCACGAATGTTTTTGTCATTATTGGCGCGTTCATCTATGCCGGAAGCGTTTTATTTTGGCTGGTAGGCTTGAGCCGAGTACCGCTCAGCTACGCCTACCCCTTTATCAGCCTTAGTTATGTCGCTATTCTGGCTGCTTCCTTCTTTATTCTGGGTGAACAACTTAATCTGCTGCGGCTTGCAGGGGTGGCATTAATCTGCTTTGGCGTAATGTTGGTAGCCTATAGTGAGGAGTAAACAAGCGTGAGTATCTTCTTTCCGGTGTTGGCAAGCACTATATTTGGTGTGGTGGGGCAGTTAGTTTTGAAAATTGGTATGACCAGAATGGGTCCCCTCTCAATGCGTGGAAATGGCATGCCTGCTGCCGTTTTATCCATTGCTACCAACATATATGTCATGGGTGGGCTATTAATTTATGGTATAGGTGTGTTTTTTTGGTTGATTGCGCTTAGCCGCGCCCAACTTAGTTATACCTATCCTTTCGCCAGTTTGAGCTATGTTTTAATTACACTTGGTTCAGTTTTTATATTGAGAGAAAAAATCAACATGATGCGCTTGGCAGGAGTATTGGTCATTTGCTGTGGTGTGCTGGTAGTAGCAGCTAGTTAAGGAGTAACACAGATGAAAGTTGCGGTTATCGGCGGGGGATTGCTAGGGCTTAGCATTGCATATGAATTAAGCAAGCGTGCAGACTATCAGGTTAATTTGTTTGAAGGAGCAAACCAGTTAGGGGGAGTTGCCGGTTCAATGCCTTTTGCAGAGGCGGAAGTGGATCGCTTTTACCATTGCATACTCAATAGCGACCGCGATGTTTTGCAATTAATTGACGAAGTGGGCTTGAGCGACAAAATGCGCTTTACCGAAACCAAACAGGGCTTTTATCACGCGGGCAAGCTCTACCCAATGACCAGCCCTTTGGAATTGTTGAAGTTTCCGCCTTTGAAATTAATTGACCGTTTAAGGCTGGCATATACAATCGTGCATTGTCGTCTTTTCATCAAAAATTGGACACCCCTTGAGCGACTAAGTGTTGAGAAATGGCTGGTAAGGCTGGGAGGTAGGCGCACCTACGAGAATATCTGGAAACCTTTATTAAACGCAAAATTTGACGGGGAGTTCGGAGAAGTACCGGCTACCTACATTTGGTCGCGCCTTGTACGGGTAACTTCAACTCGCGACAAGAAAACCGCTAAAGAATTAAGCGGGCATATTATCGGGGGTTATCAGACGCTAGTTGACGCTATGGCACGTGCAATAACGGTACGCGGTGGGCGAATTCTAACAGGAGCAATTGTTAACGAAATCGTGCTAGAGAGTAATGAAGTTCGTGGGCTGAAAACTGCGGAGGGGTTTGAAGAATTTGATTTAGTAATTGCCACAACCCCGTCCCAAATAATCAGTAAGTTATTGCCAAATGCCAGCCTTGAATAT
Organism: Candidatus Chlorohelix sp.; assembly: GCF_037138995.1. NCBI lineage: Bacteria > Bacillati > Chloroflexota > Chloroflexia > Candidatus Chloroheliales > Candidatus Chloroheliaceae > Candidatus Chlorohelix > Candidatus Chlorohelix sp. Next base: position 10,192 of record NZ_JBAXHI010000014.1, read on the forward strand.
CGCCAATCGCTAGAGGATATACCCTATCTAGGCATTGTGTGTTTGCTATTGGCGCTTAATCGTTCGCTTATTCCCTACTACACCCTGAATATAACCGATACTCGAATACCTTTTACGGCTGTTATTGAAACTACCACGATGATTGACCCGCAATATGTAGCTGATAACCATTTGGTATATTTGCCAAAATACTTGATGGCGACCAACCCGCTTACGGGTATGAGCGATGAGGAGGTAAAGGAAAAGTTCTTATCCGAATTACAAGCTATGTTTCCACAATTTGAACGAAATTGGATAATTGATGCGAGAGTTATGCGAGAACGTTTTGTAGAACCTTTGCACAGCATTCACCAGATATGGCAAGCCCCTGCTTTGCAAACGCCCTATCAGAACCTCTACTTGGCAAATACTACCCAGATATGGCCCGAGCTAACTAATGGTCAATCTGTAACAACTTACGGGCGAAAAGTAGCGCAACAATTAGCAGAACGCTTATCAGGGAAAGCAAGTACACCCGCTCATGCCCCCCTATAACCTTTATTTATTACCCCAGTTGAGCAGGTTTAGAGCCTGCTCTTTTTATAATGGACTTACTTACAGCCACTTAAAGCAGGTAGCAGTACCAATTTACCAGATATTACCGGGTGAAAGTGCCAGATAAACCGGTACTTTTGTACTGTTGTAAATATCGGGTAAAAATATAAACTTATAATAGCATGATTATATGAATATATGATTTGCTCAATTATAATTGTAATTTTTCTTTTGGTTAGCCACTGCTCTTCTATATCTTCTATAAATTTAATTTCGCCCGACAACATAACAACTCCTGAGAAAAAGAAACAGAATTATAGGTTAGATAATCAATACTTTGCGGCACTTTGTATGCCCATAGTTTATCGGAGTTGAGGGGAAAATGAAGAATATTAAACGTTTACTGCTAGTCGGCAGCTTAGCACTAACATTAATGGCAGCGATAGCCATTACAATAGTGACGGCGACAGGTCAGACTCTTAAACCTGTAACATTAAATGCAGGAGATAACATTACGGTCAATTGCAATAACGGGAAAATTCTGGTTACCAATAGCAATGAAGGAGTCACGCTTAAATGTGCGGGTGCGCCTGTAATCGAAGGTTTTGTGGGTGTCAGTGAAGGGGCAAGTTTGCTAGGAACCGTCAACATTGAGGTAAAAGTACAGTCCGGCTCTAGCCCTATTAGCCTAGTAATTTTTGATCTTTTCCAAGGTACCAAACGCTTGGATAGTCGCAATGAAGCGAGTCCGCCATATTTTTATTATGGAGCTAATCAAGGAAAGCCTAATGGTTGGGATACCACAAAACTTCCCGATGGGGATTACAGTCTCTTGGTTACAGCTAATTCGACTGATGGACAGAGCAGCAACGCTCGCATTAATTTCATTATCAAAAATGCCGCACTACCACCCGCTACTACTACCCCACCTGCAACTACAGATAAGGGAGTGTGCGGTGAATCAAGCGAAATGTGGCATCCTCCGGTTGTAACCGGAACAGATGGTAAACCTTGCAACACGGGGCATGAGCATGGGGATGAACCGCCTAAGTGGATTTCTGACGCTGGTTATATGGTGATGTTTCATGGTCATTTCAGCACATCTCCCTTAGAAAACACTGCTAAACATGCAGCAATGAAAGGTTTTTCAACCCGGTTTGGAGATACAGACGTATATTTTAGAATACACGCAGCTTCCAATCCGCTAGATCACTCTGCTAGATACCATTCCTATGAAGTGTGGGCGCGAGACTCCAGCGGAGCAGTATCACACTGGCAAGGTTGGAATAATACGGGCGATCCGATTACAGATCGCATAGTGCGCCGGCAAGGTGTTGAAAGCAGTGTTAGACCGATTATGCTAGTGGTAGATCAAACCTCCTTAGCACAAGGGATTGGCTGTGAGCAATGGTATTCTACTACTGCCAGATGGTCATGGGATTTTGGCTGGACAATTTGTGGGGCAACTACATTCTACACGCCGGGCGAAAACACTACCGCAAGCGACCAATCAACTTGGAAACTGACCGGTTCACTCGGTGGTACACGAAGACTTGAAGCGGCTTGGTACATATTCCGAGCGCACCCTACGGGGAAATTTTATGCCACCCAGTTTGGGGATATTGTTTCCGGGCTGAATGATGCAAAGTGTAGCGCAACAAGCGTTAAGTACGGGGTAACTTACCAGAATGTTTGTCTGGAGCAGTACATAGCCCCAACTATGAAGCAGGTTTCGTTCCCCAACAACGCCATCCAAAAGGATTTCGATGTAACGGGAGTAAAGATTCCAAACTAACAGTTTCTTATATGGGTGCAACCATTCCGGCTGCACCCTTTCATCTCTTATTCATTCCTTCTTGCAATAATTAATCAGCGGATAGTTCTACAATTTTGATTCAAATTTAATTTCTATGCAACGAGCCTTTTTAATTCCTCATACATATCGTATAGGCAGATTCTTGTTAGTTTTACTGGGATTTGGCTGCTTTATTGCAGTAGAATTGCTACTGGGTTCAGGTTTTCTACTTTCAAGACCATATTTTTTATTGTTGCCTGTATTGCCATTTATATTTCTACTAATATCTGCTCGATTGGAACTTGGCATAGTTGCCCTGTTATTCTGTATGATGTGGGTCAGATTCGGTCTTTCCACCGGCACTGCCAGCAAACTGCCAATTAGTTTGCTGTTTGCTTTGTTCTGGGGGGGGCTTTGGCTGGTAAAGATGGCATTAGAGGGTGATATTCGCTTTATCCGCTCTCCCTTGAACAAGCCGGTGCTATATTTCATTATTATTCTGCTTCTTTCAACCTTTTGGTCGCGCTTTCTGATTGACCCCCAAGTAGTGCTTTGGAGCGGCTTCGAAAAAGTTCAGCTAGGTACAGTCGGAGTGACCATAGCCTCGATAACAATACCTATTTTGTGCATCAATCTTATAAAAAACAATAAGCTGGTCAAAATCTGTTACGGGTTAGCAGTAGCTGGCAGCCTGTTTTACTTGCCATTCTATACGTACGAGGTATTTTTTGCTAAAGCATCGGCGGACACTAACGAAATCAGTTTGGCTACATTATCACGGGTTTTCAACTCAGGTGGTCTTTTCCCGCTCTGGATGTGTACACTCTCGCTGGCGATGCTTTTCTATGCTAGGAATCTGGGCAAATGGCAACGCTTCTTCATAATTCTGTGTCTTGGTGGCTGGTTATTTCGTTTGTTTGTAGTTACTCTAGTGCGTATTTCAGGTTGGCTACCGGCGTTAATGGCAATGTTAGTTATATTATTCCTGTATTCTCGCAAGCTATTCTTTTTCTTTCTCTTAGCATCTGCAATATTAATTGCGATAAATTACCAAACCATCTATGATGCCACCGTTGTACAAAAGGAAAAAGAAGGAACTTTGTCAGGCGAAACCAGTCGGCAGAACCTTTGGAATCAAGCATTTCAAGTTTCTCAAGACCATCCATTATTAGGTACAGGTCCCGCCGGATATGGGAATTATTATATGGTTTATTTTAGAGACCTTTCTTTATCCACCCACAATAATTACCTCGACATGTTATTGCAATATGGTCTCATAGGGCTTGGTATTTTCTTATGGTTGTGTTTTAGCCTTATAAAAGAGTTATGGAAATCTGCCGCCTTGCAACAAAAAGGCTCATTTGAGCATGCCTTTACTATTGGAGCATTTGCCGGGTCAATTGGCATGATGATAGGAATGTGGTTGGGGGACTGGGTAATTCCTTTTGCGTATAACCAAACAATTAGCGGGTTTAATTATACTGCCTATAACTGGGTTTTTTCTGGTTTGGCATTGGCATTAGGGCAGATAGCGCGGAAAGCGCGTACAAAACCGGGTGAATAACCCTTCTAAAAGGCAAGTTCTTTTAGTATTCTGTCCAAGTTTTCGGCTATAAGATTCCAGCAATATTTCTCTTCAACCAATTTGCGAGCATTCAAGGCTAAACTAGCTGCCAATTCAGGGGTATGCAGCAGCGTTGAAACCGCCGTGACAAAATCGGATGGGTTATCGGCGATTAGCAGGTGTGTGCCATTAACTACATCCAGTCCTTCGGCACCCTTTGAGGTTGACACAACAGGGGTTCCAAGCGCAAAGGCTTCCAGAATTTTCAAGCGTGTTCCACCTCCTGAAAGAATCGACGCTACACATACCGCGCTTTCTACCATAAGGGGCTGTATATCATCCAAGAATCCGGTAAAGGTAACTCCCTTCAAAGTTGAGCTTAACTCCTGTAAATTTACCCCACTATTTTTCCCGGTTACGAACAATTCAATATCGCCCTCTCTACCCCTGATTTTGGGAAAGACCTCAGACAGAAAATAGGCAACTGCCTCATAATTTCGGTTAAAGGTCAAGGCTCCATTGAAAATAAGTTGCTTTTTCCTTGTAGTCGCGTTATAGGCTCGGAATTGGTAAGCTGCTACATCAACCCCATTGGGAAGTACATGTAATGGAGTATTGTGAGCGAAAGGTTCTATTAGCTCTTTTTCAGACTCTGAGACAACCGAGATTCCTTTATAATGTTGTCCCAAATAGCCTATATATTTTGAGTATTTAACCCAAGTTAGCTTATTACGTAGGCGAGTTCTCAGCTTTATATCCCCGTTAAACTGGTGAATTGCGCCAATTTCAAGTTCTTCCAGGAAACAGGGGACTTTGTATTTTGTGGCTAATAAACCGTAATTTGCCATATCTAGCTGGCTTGCCAGTACCAGGTCGGCAAGATGAGCATTTAGGATTGCTTTAAGATGTATCGCCATTTGAGGCTGATAAGTCGCTACCAAAGAGCGGGGGCGAAAAGAAAAGAAACCGGCAAGAGCTTTCAAACTGGTGGGGCGATAAGGCTTGTAAGGAATACATTCCACCTCACTGCAAAATTCTTTTAAATTTGGAATTGCTTCATTAATTGCATCACCATCTTCATAGAAAGTCAGTAAATGAATCTCATAACCTCTGGCTGATAGCTGCTTCAATAGATTAAATATACGCAATTTACTTCCGTTAGAAGGCGGGTAGGGTAGCCAGCGCGACAAGAATACTAATCTCATAATAACCAGACCTCAAAATTACTCAGCTCGTTTTTTATAAAGCGTATATTTTCCGAAGTCAGCGACTTTAACGAATTTGCCGGAATTAATTAGCGCAATGTACAACCCGTTCCAGTTGGAAAAAGCTCCATCAATCAGATAAGCTGCTGCAAGGTTATTTGTATCGTACTGTTGGGCAACCGTACCGGGTGCGCCTAGCCACATAATCCGAACGGCTTTATCCAGTAATTCTGGGGGTGGGGAATGATAACGATGGTTTGTCAGAAATCCCATCTCTGACTCCCACGTCTCAATTACTACGCTATTAGGTACATTTTGATTTAAATAAGCAGTGAGTCTTTGTGCGCTATCATCAACCTTCAGGGTTTCGGTAGAAATTTTTACTAAGTTGAGGCTGAATAACAAAGCAAAAATAACTCCAAGTAAAAGAGCTATAGGGGTTTTAATAGCTTGCTTTTTGAGAAGAGTTGCTAATAAAGCGGGTGCATCCCAAACCAACCGGGCAGAAAACAAACTGCAAAGTACCAGAGCAGGAAAAGCATAACGCTCCCATCCAATTGAGGCAAACCCAAACCAAACCAACCAAACAATGGCACAAAGCAAAGGGGAAAACAAACTAAAGCTAGTTGCAGTTTTAGTACGCGCCAACCATAAGCTGTACAAGATGCCCGGCACAAGCGTACACCACAGCGCATTCGGTTCAACCAAGAAATAAAGAGCGCTTTTCATGCGGGATAGAGATAAAACAAAGGCACTACCACCTGATGCGGTTTTTAGCATGTCGAGGTTAGAAGCGAAATCGCCTCCGCCAAGAAAATAAAGAACGATTAGATACCATACACCCAATGCGCCAATCACCGTAACAAGCGGAACAGCAAAAATCTTCCAACCTAAACCGGCTACCCGAAAATAATAGCGGTTTGCCAACCAAGCAATTACAAATACCGGAGGTAGCAACAAACCGTAATTGCTTTTAGTAATAGTTGCCAACCCCCATAGAAGGCTTGCCCCTGACAATAGCCTGAGAGAATAGCCCCGTTCCACCAACCTACACCACAACAATAACCCGCCCAGAAAGAATGCCAGCGCGGGTATCTCTCCCAACCCTTGCCTACCAAGTCTGATAAAATCAATTCCGGGTGAGGTACACAGCATTAATAACGCCAATACGCCCGGTAAAGCTGCCACAAAACATCTCACATATAGCCAGTAGAGCGCGGTTGCTAACAATAAATAGAGAACAATTACCAGCCTGCCTTGCACCAAACCAACTCCAAAGAGTTTGAAAGAGAGCGCTATCGGTAGCAATACAGTTGGTCCCACCCCAATAGTTGGTCCAAAGTATCTATAACCGTCAGAAGTCCAGACCGCGTATTGTCCATGCTCAACTAGCGTTTTTGGCACACGCAGATGCTCGCCCTCATCAAACCAAGGTACTGGACTGTATTCAAGATTTAGCAAAACCAGACATAGAAATATACCTATACCGACTATAGATATTATGCTGGATAGATACTTTGGTATTGTTATGTCAGATGTGGCGGTTTTTGTTATGGTTTGCACACTCGCCTACTTTATCCCGTAAGTCTTCTGTTTATGATAACTAGGTTAATTCAAATTAATTCTAATTAGTAGATAGTGAATTGATAATAAGAAGCCATGAATTATTTTTCATTACCCAATATCATCACTTATGGGATATGCCACCCAACCCACTAACCATCGCTATTAACATGTTAAGGTACTTACTATGCTTGCCTATCTGTGGAGCTTTCTCGAAAAATTGCAGCATTCCGGCTTTTATGGCGCTATAGCGACGGTAATTGTCACTCATTGGGGTAATCCTTTCTTTGTCTAATTGGGGAGCGCCAATCACCTATTCTCCCTAGAACTTCTTTTCTGTAAGGTGGCAAGGAGAGGAAATATAAAATAACATGCCGCTTTTTGCTTTTGCCCTAAAAAGCGCGAAAATAAGCTATAATACCCATTACATTTTCCTGTAAAGAAAGATTGGTCTAATTGAAAGGGAATATAGATTAATATGCAAACTCTATCCAAACGCGCCGAAATAGATGAGAAATATAAGTGGAATCTGGAAAGCATTTATGCTACTGAGGCTGATTGGGAAAAGGATTTTATTGCAGTAGCCGAAAGCTTACCCGGTCTGGAAGCCTTCAAAGGCAAATTGGGCGAATCAGGCAAAGTTTTGTTTTCTTGCCTACAAAGACAGGATAAGCTTATGCTTCAAATGGAGCAAGTGGGGGTTTATGCACACATGCGCCGGGATGAAGACACCACTAACACCCCCTACCAAGCATTATACGATCGGGCGATGGGCTTATGGTCGCAACTTGGCGCAGCCGCATCTTTCATAACCCCCGAAATTGTAGAACTTTCCGATGAAAAATTGGCGGAGTTCTTCAAGCAAGAGCCTCAGCTAGAGCTATATCGCTTTGCATTGGAACAGATAATGAAAATGAAGCAGCATACGCGCTCTGCCGAAGTTGAAGAAGTATTAGCTCAAACTTGGGAAGTTATGAGTGGACCAAGTAACATCTACGATATGCTGACCGATGCTGACTTCAAGTTCGGCACTATTTTGAACGAGAAAGATGAAGAGGTAGAAGTAACTCACGGTCGTTATATCAGCTATCTCGAAAGCCAGAACCGCAGAGTTCGGCAGGATGCTTTCAAAACCCTATATGCTACCTACGCGAAATATAGTAACACGCTTGCTTCAGTCTATGCCACCTCCGTTAAAGCGGATATTTTTGGAGCAAAAGTGCGCGGCTATAAAAGCAGCCTTGAAGCCAGTCTGAAACCGTTAAACGTACCGCTTGAAGTTTATTCAAACTTGCTGGAAACGGTAAATAAAAATCTGCCCACGCTTCACCGCTATTTACGAGTACGTAAACGCATGCTAGGGCTAGATGATTTGCATATGTTCGACCTGTATGTGCCGTTGGTCGCCCAAGCAGATCGTAAAATCCCCTACGAAGAAGCAGTCGAAACGGTAGTCAAAGGGTTGAATAGGTTGGGAGAAACGTATGTGCGCGAAATGGCAATGGGTATAAACTCGCGCTGGATAGATGTTTACGAGACTCCGGGAAAATCCAGCGGCGCTTACAGCAGCGGCAGTTATACAACTCAGCCGTTTATCCTGTTAAATTACCAGAACAATCTGGATGGTATGTACACCTTGGCACATGAACTCGGTCATTCCATGCACTCTTTCTACACCAACAAAAACCAGCCTTTTCCCTATGCCAATTATAGCCTGTTTGTAGCTGAAGTAGCTTCTATCACTAATGAAGCGTTGCTGACTGACCACTTGCTAGAGCAAACCACTGATTCGGCGCTGCGTATGTATCTGATTAACGCCGAATTGGAAAAATTTCGCACCACTCTATTCCGGCAAACCATGTTTGCTGAATTTGAATACGAAACGCACCGACGCGCTGAGGAAGGCGAAGCCCTTACACCTGATTTGCTCAATAGCATTTATAAGGAATTGAATGTCAAGTATTACGGCGCAGAAACAGTAGTGGATGAAGAAATAGCTTACGAGTGGTCACGTATTCCCCATTTCTATCGCGCTTTCTATGTTTACCAATATTCTACCGGAATTTCAGCCGCTGCTGCACTTTCAAAACAGATTATAGAAGAAGGCGAACCCGCGGTAGCGCGTTATTTACAGTTCCTCAAAAGTGGTTCTAGCAAATATCCAACCGATTTGCTAAAGTTAGCAGGAGTGGATATGACTACACCACGTCCGGTACAACAAGCGCTTGACCATTTTGCCGATATGGTGGACAAATTTGAGCAGATGTCTCTGCAAACTGTTTAGTAGTAGCTTGCAATAAAGTAGCGTTCACAATCCAACAAAGTCTATGGAGACAAACACGAATGTCTGATTTTGAATTTGATTTTTTACCTAACCATCCGGCGGGGGTCTGCGCTCCTGCCGGTTGGCGTTCCGGTAATACCTATTGCGGTTTGAAAACTTATGGAGCAGGAAAGCTCGATTTGGGCTTGCTGGTTTCAGATGTTCCAGCCGTCGCCGCCGGGGTTTTCACTACCAACGTGGTAAGAGCAGCCCCAGTTTTCCTGTGTGAAGAAGTGGTCAAAAGAGGTCAGGCGCAAGCGGTAATTTATAACGCCGGAATTGCCAACGCTTGTACCGGCGAACAAGGCATGTTAGATGCTCGCGAAATGACTCGAATTGCAGCATTAAAGCTGAACATTGACCCAAAGTTGGTACTGGTAACTTCAACCGGAGTTATTGGGCATTTACTGCCAATAGAAAAAATCCAGTCCGGTGTATCGAACATTGAACTTCAATATGGCGAGGCGGCAGGAGCAAGCGCTTCCTTTTGTATTATGACCACCGATACCCGCCCGAAACGTTGCGTAGTTCGCCTAAAATTGGATGGTAAATCTGTTCATATCGGCGGTATGTGTAAAGGCGCAGGCATGATTCATCCCAATATGGCAACGATGCTCTGCTATTTGACCACCGACGCAGCCGCTACCCACGAATATTTGCAAAGTGCGTTGCGTGAACTAGTGGAGGATAGCTTCAATTCTATAACGGTGGACGGCGATACCAGCACAAATGATAGCGTGTTGTTATTGGCAAACGGGTTGGCGAGAAACGAGACTCTTGGAGCAGGCGCAACAACGGAAGATGAGCAACACTTTAAAGCTGCTTTGCGTGAGGTAATGGTCTATCTGGCTAAAGAAATTGCCAGAGACGGTGAGGGAGCTACCAAACTGATAGAAGTTCGGGTGAGAGGGGCGCAAAACAAACATGAAGCACGATTAGCCGCTCGAACCTCTGCCGGTAGCAGTCTTCTTAAATCGGCGGTTTATGGTAGTGACCCAAACTGGGGGCGGGTTATAGCCGCAATGGGGCGCAGCGGCGCAATTTTTGACTCCAACAAAACCGACATCTGGATTGGCGAGGTGTCGCTAATGTTGAATGGTACGCCTCAGAAATTTGAGAAAGCAGAGGCTCAAGCTGCTCTAAAGGGACCAAACGTCATAATTACGGTGGATATGCACACCGGAAGCGAGGGAGAAGCAATCGCTTGGGGCTGCGATTTGACCGAGCAGTATGTAGTAATTAACAGCGAATACGAGACTTAATCTCAAAGTGACCGAAATGGAGAGTTTGAGCCAGTAATTCTGAAAAAGCGCCAGACAAGGACAAATGAACTTGAGGAAAAGAGCATTCATCTGTACGGCAAGGGCTTATCAAACCGGGATATAGAGGGAATGCTGAGAAATATCTAGGGTTTTGTCTGTGTTTTTAGGTTTTCTGGTTCATCTCTTTTTTTGAAGCATATTTATTTACACACAACTATTCACATACCCTGTAACGGCTAGATGCGAGTCCGAATACAAATCTAGCTTGGCGCTACCTTTATTGACTTTTGCCTTTTTGTCAAGCTTTTGACTATACAACTCTGTCCCGATTCTTTGCTTTATGGTTTTTTATGCAATTCTTGAGGTATAATAACCCCATTCCAATCTATATTAACAGCTCGGTTAATCGGGTTACAGCTATCTGCATTATAGTATTCGTTCCGGAGGACAATCAGTTTGAACAAGGGGCATCCAGCTGCTGCGATTACCGGGGTAGGAGTTTATTTACCTCAGAAAATTCTTTCCAACCATGACCTAGAAAAGACGCTAAATACCAGTGATGAATGGATTAGGCAACGCACCGGAATTAGCCAGCGTCGCATCGCTGAGAGCCATGAAACCACCTTCACTATGGCGCTTGAAGCCGGAAAAAATGCGCTTAAAATGGCAAAACTGCGCCCGGAAGAAATAGACCTGATTATTTGCGCCACTCTTATTCCTGAACACCCTTTCCCTAGCACTGCTGCGCTAGTGCAAGCCTCGCTAGGGGCGAGCAAAGCGGGCGCGTTCGACCTTGAAGCCGCTTGCGCTGGTTTTGTGTATGGTCTAGGAGTTGCGCGTGCCTTCATCCACAGCGGAATGGCAAGGGTAGTTTTGATTATCGGCTCAGAAACTATGTCCCGTGTGGTAGATTGGGAAGACCGCAGCACTTGTGTGCTTTTCGGAGACGGTGCAGGCGCGGCAATAGTGCAATCCAGTTTCGATGAAAAAGCGGGCGGGATTCTGGAAGTTGCCCTCAAAAGCGATGGCTCGAAAGCCGATTGCCTGAGTATTCCGGGCGGCGGTAGTCGCTACCCAACCACCGAAAACACCGTTCGCGATAAGCTCCACTTTTTGCGTATGAACGGCTCGGAAGTGTTTAAAGCAGCGGTGCGTGGGATGGCGGATGCCACCCTTGAAGCCCTAAAACGCTCCGATTTACAGTTAAGTGACCTGAGTTTATTGATTGCACACCAAGCAAACAGCCGTATAATAGAGGCGGTACAAAAACGCCTTGAGTTGCCCGATGGAATTTCTTATCAAAATCTGGAGCGGTATGGCAATACCAGTTCTGCATCAATCCCGCTCGCCCTCTACGATGCTATGCATGAAAGCAAGCTCAGACAGGGAATGTACCTAGCAGTTGCCGGCTTTGGTGGCGGTTTTACTTGGGGAGCTACTATAATAAAATGGGGTTTAAACCCTGAGAACTAGATTTACAGAGTAAATTTGTTATGAGTTTCCATTTTAAACGATTTATTTTCATGATATTGAGCGTCCAAATCCTCGCTCTTTTGCTGCTAATACCTACTTCGGCAAGAGCCGAACTCTCCATAAATGACGACTGGTATTATTTGAAGGTATGGGAGCGAACCGATTGGCCCGTAGGGTTGGGAGCTACTTCTCGCTCATGGTACTGGGGACCTGCCCCCTTTGCCATAACCAGTGAAGCATATGCCCAATCGCCAAACGGGGTTAGGCGCGTGCAATATTGGGATAAAAGCCGCATGGAAATAACCCAACCTGCCAGTGACCGCAATAGCAAATGGTATGTGACCAACGGTTTGTTGGTGCGCGAAATGGTATCTGGCAAAATGCAAATGGGCAATAATCCCGAAGAAAGTTATAAATACGCCCCTGCCAATATTCCGGTCAGTGGGGACGCAGCCGAGTACAACAGCAACAGCCCCACTTACGCCAGCTTCAAAGACCTTGCCAGCCTTGCGATGGATAATCGCTTCCCGCAAAATAGCCAACCGATAATTTCCGTACTCGCTAAGGATGGTTCAGTTAGTACCGATTACAGCCTTATAACCCAATATCCTGAAACTGCAAAAGCCTATTATGAACCTACGCTGGGACATAACATTCCGGGGGTGTTATGGCACTTTATGAACCTGAATGGACCAGTAATGATAGATCGAAGCTTACAAATACAAACAATAGAAAATTGGGTTTTCGCCTTTGGCTATCCCATCACCGAAGCTTACTGGACGCGCTCACGGGTGGGGGGAGTGGAGAAGGATGTATTGGTGCAGTTGTTCGAGCGTCGCGCCCTAACTTATACACCTTCCAACCCACCCGGTTTTCAGGTTGAAATGGGCAACGTGGGCAGCCATTATTACAATTGGCGATATTCTACGCCTTATGGTATTGCGCCAGCTTATACGCAACCCATCGCCCGCTTGATTATACCCAAGCTTGGTATTGATACACCCATTGAATATGTGGGAGTTTTACCAAACGGGAATATGGATGTCCCTGCCAACCCCAATAATGTTGGCTGGTACAAGTACGGGGCGCGTCCCGGCGAAGCGGGTAATGCGGTTATTGCGGGACATCGGGATTGGTACAACCTTGGAAAGGTCGTATTTTATAATCTGGGTAGCCTTGCGCCGGGCGACCTGATTTATGTGCAGAGTAGCCTTGATAAAAGGCAAACCTTTGTTGTTACAGGGGTGTCCAGTGTTCCAGCATATGGCGGAGCAAGCGAATCCGTTTTTGGCGCGTCCGCAACCCCCAATCTAAACTTGATTACCTGTATAGGTGATTTTGACCCTGCCAGCCGAAGCTATAACAATCGCCTGATTGTTAATTCTAGGTTGGTAGAATAAATTACCTAAAAATGGATTTCGTGATGGCAGCATGGGGTCTTTTGAAGACAAAACCCACTATTCTCACCAAATTCTGTGTCTTGACAACTGGGTCCACCATACAATTAGGGCATTTACCGCGAAAAATTGAGACTATACAGAAAGCCAGTATAAGCCCTGCTGCACTTTGTTATTCTACTTGACAAACAAAGTTTAGAGTAGTATAATTTGTGCATATCTCACATAAATTTCTTGACCCTACGTTTTACAACTATATTGATAATGCCGATAGATGGTAAAAGATAGCTTTAATCATACATCGAGTTGGATTAACGGTACCCATAAAGGCAAAGCCGATGCAGGACTAATTGGCGAATTAAATCGCAGCATTGTGCTGAATTTTATCCGTCAGGAAGGCAGCATTTCGCGAGCAGAAATTGCAGTACGCACACAATTAAGTCGTTCTGCCGTTAGTAACATTATCTCATCCCTGCTCGATGAAGGCATAGTCCATGAGTCTGGAATCGGTGAAAGCAAGGGTGGTCGTCGCCCAATAATGGTAAATTTCAATTACAGCGTCGCATATGTGCTGGGTATTGATATGGGTGCAAACCATTTATTGGCTTTACTAGCAGACCTTGAAGGTAATCCTGTTGCTGAATTTAATGCCGAGTTTTCGGTGGAAAATGGACCAGAAATAGGCATACCAATCTTGGTGGAGTTGATAAGACGAATTGTAGAGAGTGAATTCCTAAAAAATAAACGGCTCTATGGAATTGGATTAGGTGTAACGGGTCCTCTTGATTTTGAAACCGGTACAGTGGTAATGCCCCCTTTGATGCCGGGTTGGAACAAATTTCCTTTACGCCGTTATCTTTCTGAGGAATTCCAGCTTCCGGTGTTGGTTGATAACGATGCTAATCTGGGCGCAATTGGCGAAAGATGGCGAGGCGCAGGGCTAGGACAAAACAACCTTGCCTATGTTAAACTCGGTACAGGCATCGGCTGTGGAATGGTTGTAGATGGGAAAATATTTCGCGGGGCAAACGGGAGCGCGGGAGAAATCGGGCATATTACCATTACCAGAGATGGTCCCCCCTGTCGTTGCGGCAGTTTTGGTTGTCTGGAAAGCATGGCAGGTACGCCTGCTATTATTAATCGCATCAGGTTAGCGATTCAAGCAGGTAGAGATACTACTCTAACCAAAATATGTGATCCGGCTGATCTTACCGTAGCTGCTATCGGAGAAGCGGCAGCCTCCGGTGATAACCTTTCAATGGAAGTCATCAGTGACGCAGGGCGATATATTGGTATCGCTCTCGCCACATTGGTCAATCTCTTTAATCCCAGTATGATTATTCTTGGCGGTGGAGTCGCTGCGGTGGGCGAGGTAATACTCAACCAAATAAAGCAAACTGCTAAAGACCGTAGTTTGGTGGCATCGTTTCAAGGAATGCAAATTGTACGGGGAAAATTGGGTATAGAAGCGGTTGCAATTGGAGCCGCGATGCTGGTACTTCAAGAGGTCTTTAAAGGCCCGCAATTATCTTTAGTTACAGGCTAGTAGTGGTTTTCAGCGGATGAGAACACTTAGCAGGGCATAGAAGCCCTTTAGTAGTGGTATTTTACTCTCGTTATACAATCTTCATCTACTAATTAGACCTCAATTAGCCATATTTTTTATCTTTGACAGTTCTTTCTATTCTCTTTCCAAAACGAACTGCAAAGATCGGATTGCTCACCTAGTAGAGCAAATCTCTCCTCGCCAATTTTGGTTCCTCCGGAATCTAAAAAATTCCGGTTGACGTTTGTTAATTTGATTTTGTAGTCTTACTCTTGCAAGGAGGAAAAAAGTGGCAACTAAAAAGTTGTTTAAGTTTATTTCGGCATTGATGGTAGCTTTAACCATCACCGTTATGTTAGCGGCTTGTGGTGATAACACTGCTACGCCCGTACCGACTACTACCGCAGCAGCTACTAAGGCAGCTACCACTGCGGCAGCGGCTACCACCGCAGCGGCTACTACTACTGCAGCGGCTACTACTGCAGCGGCTACTACCGCAGCGGCTACTACTACTGCAGCGGCAGCAGCATTGCCCGCTATAACCGGAAATATTAGCTTCTGGCACGCTTACGGTTCAGGCGGTAAGGGCGGCGAAGCAGATGCTCTGGCAGCAGGGTTAGTTCAATTCCAGAAGGATTACCCGAAAGTTCAGGCTTCTCCACTGGATGTTCCGTTCGACCAAATCTTTAAGAAATGGGAAACCGAAGTTGCCGCCGGCGGCGGACCTGACCTGTTCATCGCCCCTAACGACAGCCTCGGCTCCGAAGCCCGCGCTAATTTGGTTGCAAACCTTGATGATGCGCTGAAGGGCAAGTTGGATAACATTCTGCCGGTAGCAGTAAATGGCTCTAAAGTAGATGGCAAGCTGTATATGGTGCCTGAATCGCTCAAAGCCGTAGCCTTGTTCTATAACAAGGACAAGATTAAAACCGCTCCCAAAACCACCGATGAACTGCTTGCGGCGGCTAAAGCCGGTACCAAGTTCGGCTTCCAAACCAGCGCGTATCACAACTTCGGTTGGACTGGCGGTTACGGCGGAAATTTGCTGGATGACAGCGGCAAGTGCGTAGCAGATCAAGGCGGTTTTTCCGATGCCCTCAAGTATCTTCAGGATTTGAAAGCGGCTGGCGCACAATTCCTCTCAGACGGCGACAAATTGCATCAGGCTTTCCAGAACGGTCAACTTGACGCGGTTGTTGAAGGTCCTTGGATGACTGCCGACTTCACCAAGGCGCTGAGCGACAAACTCGGTATTGCGGCAATTCCTGCCGGTCCTAAAGGCTCTGCCAACCCCTTAACTGGCGTTGACGGTTGGTACATCAACCCGAACCTCAAGGGCGAGAAATTGCAGAACGCGATTAACTTTGCGCTCTATATGACCTCTCCCAAGATTGAGAATCTCTTTATCGCGGTTGGTCATATCCCGGCTGACAAAACCCTGAAGGTTACTGACCCAATTTCACAGGGCTTTGCCACTGCGGTAGCAACCGGTCTGCCTCGTCCACAATCCAAATCGTTAGATAACTTCTGGACTCCTTTCGGCGATGCCTTCTCGCTCGTCCTCGACAAGGGTTCAGACCCGGTCAAAGCGGTAGCAGATGCTTGCTCTGCGATGAATAAAGCTAACGGCAAGTAGTCTTAGCTAAGAAAAATGGGTTTTGCTGCGCTGCGGCAAGACCCATTCCTTTTAGAATTGCATAATCATATTTACTATGATAAGGTTTTTATGTGCCTTTAATGGAGTAATGGCGCAACTCCTCTCACCCTTTTCGCATTCGATTAAAAATAATACGGGCTTAAACCCTACACTCTAACCGCTGCCCGTCACGGCAAAGCCAATTTTATTAAATAAATCTGCTTTTGAGGATAGGTCCTATGGCTATAAAAAACGTTTCTGCCGTACCAAAAGCTGGACGCGCGAGTTTCTGGATTCGTTCCAGAGATACCCGTACCGCTTATATGTACATTCTACCAGCAGTAGTGGTAATGGCAGTTATTACCTTGTTTCCGCTTGGCTTCCAAGTCTATATGTCTTTTACCGATTACGGGTTAAAGAACCTGAAGTACGATGCTCCGGCAGCCAACTGGGTTGGTCTGGATAACTATCTGCATATTCTGAACGGGGATACCATCAAAAATGTTATTCCTTCCTTTGATTTCGTAGGGACTCTAACCTTCAACCTGTGGTGGGCGCTCTCTAACGTGGTTTTCCACGTGGTATTAGGAGTTCTCATCGCGGTATTACTGAATGTGGAGGGGTTGTGGTTTAAACGTTTATACCGGGCTATTTATATTCTTCCGGTGGTTATTCCTGCCATCATTATAGCGACAGTCTGGAAAAAGATTTTTGATACCGATACCGGTGTCTTTAATATCCTGCTCGGTTTCTTATTAGGTCCATTAGGGCTGGCTACAAATGTCAATGGGGTAAGCATCATAAAGATTCCATGGCTGGAAAATTCACAGGGCGATTTTATGTTCCTCCCGATTGCATACTACGCGCTTTTATTTACGAATATATGGCTGGGGTGGCCCCTTAACTCGGTGGTAGCAACCGGTGCTCTCCAGAGTATTCCCAAAGACCTTTACGAGGCAGCGACAGTGGACGGAGCAAGCGGTAGCCAACAGTTCTTCAATATTACAGTACCCATGTTGCGGGTAGCGATGATACCTTTTGCGGTATTCGGCTTTATAACCACTTTTAACCTATTCCATCTCTCTTATTTTATGTCAGAAGGTCGTCCCTTTGGGCGTACCGAGTTGCTGGTAACGCAAGCCTTCAAGTTGGTTAACACCAACCAGTTATACGGCATCGGCGCGGCTTTTGCTATCTATATGTTCTTTATTCTGCTAACAATCAGCCTGATTACCACCAGAATAACTAAAGCAACCGCATCGGTAGATTAAAAGAGGGTAACAACAATGACAGTTGAAGCTACAGCCGTACAGGCAAAAGCCGTTGCCGGCGCAGAAGCTAAAATGAAGGGCGCAATTGGTCGCCCTCTCAAATGGTATAAGCAGTTACTTTACCAAGTTTTGTGCCTTTTCGTTGCCTTTACCGTATTGTTCCCGATTGCATGGGTGGTAAGCCAATCTATTAGCACCTCTAAACGTATAACCGGGTTTTTACCGGAAGGGGCAATTACATTTGAGGCATATCAAAAAGTGCTGGATAAACCTACTACCAACCCTGTATCCTTCCTTGACCTAACTTTCAACAGCTTCAAGTTGGCGGCTGGCGCTTCTTTTGCATCGGTTTTGTTGGGAGTCAGCGCCGCTTACGCCTTCTCGCGCTTTAAGTTCCCCGGACGAGGCTTTGTGTTTCTGGCAATATTGGCGGTTTTGATGCTTCCCTCAGTAGCAACTATCGCGCCGCTTTTCGCTTTCATGAATCGGATACAGGTCGGCGAGTTTAATCTACGCAACTCTCTGTGGGGGGTGGGTCTAGCCATTACCTCCGGTCTTTTGCCTTTCGCCACATGGAACCTCAAAGGCTTTCTGGATACTATTCCAAAAGACCTTGAGGAAGCCGGTATGATTGATGGCGCTAACCGCAACCAGATTTTTTTCCAGATAATTCTGCCGCTCTCTACTCCGGCGCTGGCAGTAACCGCCCTGTTTGGTTTTATCGGTGGTTGGACTGAGTTCTATTTCTCATGGCAGTTCCTCACCAATCCAAAAGATTTTACGCTGGCAATGGCGCTTTCGCAGATGTCGGGTCAATATGCCCGTTCCACGCCATGGGATCAATTCTGCGCTTTCGCCTTATTGGTCGCTTTGCCCGTTTCGGTAGTATATCTCGCGCTCCAACGCTATATAGTGTCCGGTCTAACTGCCGGTGGCGTAAAGGGCTAAATTATTAGCAAGCCATAGACTAAAAAACCCCCCGCTCCGGTTCAGGGAACGGGGTTTTTATTTGCTGATTATTCAAACACAGCAAAAATGGGGGCGTGATCGGAAGGTCGTTCCCAACTGCGCGGTTCTGAGTCTATTTCAGAAGTGCGGCAACTTTGCAACAGGCTTTCGCTCACCAGAATATGGTCAATCCGCAAACCCATATTGCGCCGATATGAGTTTTCACGATAATCCCACCACGAATATGCCACTTTATCCGGATTCAAAGTACGAAAGGAGTCAAACAAACCCCAGCTTTTCAAATTCTCCAGCGCGTCCCGCTCTGATTGGCTGAAAAGGATTTTACCCTCACGCGCCTTGGGGTCATACACATCCAGCGAAATAGGCGCTACATTGAAATCGCCCAAAATTGCCAGCTTTTGAGCCGGATTCCAGTGGGAAATTAAATCTTCCCGAAGCTTTGCGAACCAATCCAGTTTATAGGCATATTTCTCACTGCCTACTTCCTGCCCGTTTGGGACATATACATTAATAACACGCACCCCAGCAATAGTGGCGGCTATTAAACGGCGCGAAGGGTCGCTGGTATCACCGGGAAAGCCCATTTGCAAATCCGCTACTTGCTCTGCCAGCGAAGCTTTAACCACCAATGCCACGCCATTATAGCCCGGCTGCCCAAATACAAAGCTGCGATAACCGATTGGCGCAATCGCCTCTGCCGGAAACTTAGCATCGGTGCATTTAATTTCCTGCAAGCACAGCACATCAGGTTGGCGCGATTGCAGCCACTGCACAAGGTGGGGAAGCCTGATATTCACAGAATTGACGTTCCAACTAGCCAGTTTCAACTTCAAATTTACCTCTATAATTATTACTCTAACGATTCGATTTATTGACGCTAATTAAATTTTACAACCTACTTTGCCCCTTAAAATATAGATAGAGCTATTATATCTCAAATATATCTGATAACAGTGACCGGGTGGGCAATTCTAATACATGGTAAACCTTGAGGCTTCGGAAATAACAAGCGATAATCTACTTTCTCCCCGACAACTTCTAATGGAAACGCGCCGAGAAAAAGCCCGGCAACTTCTGCAAGAGTGGGGAAAGCACTCACTTTCTTACCTAATGCTAAATCCTGATAACCGTTTGTTTTTTGAGAGTACCGGGCAGGCTTTCGTAGCTTATCGGGTAAATTTCGGCGCAGCAATTACGGTAGGCGACCCAACCGGACAACCGGAAGCAATCAAAAGGTGCATATCAGAGTTCAGCGCGGCTTGTCGCCGCAAAAGATGGGTTCCGGTCTTTTTCTCCATAGAGAAACCTCATCGGCATTACCGCACACTAGGTTACAAAGGAGTGCAGGTGGCGGAAGATGCAGCCATCGAACTAGCATTGCTAGAGTTCAAGGGTAAAAATTGGCAGGATGTACGCACTTCACTGAATCGCGCCAACCGTGAAGAAATCCAGTTTTGCCGTTTTATGCCGGGAAATAATGAAATAACGGCGCAGTTCAGGCAAATCTCGCGGGAGTGGGTACGCAATAAAAACATGCCAGAACTAGGCTTTACCCTCGGCACTATCGCCAGTCTGCTAAACTCTGAAGTCAGGTGCTATTACGCAATAGACAAAACGGGTAAAGTTCACGGAATGGTAAGTTGGTTGCCGCGCTATACTGCTAACGGGTGGACGCTTGACCTTATGCGGCGCAGAAACGAAGCGATGCCGGGTATAATGGAATTTCTGATTGCGCGTTCGGCGCTAACGTTCCGAGAGGAAGGTTACAGCGCGATATCGCTAGGCGCTTCACCACTCACTACAGTCAATAAGCAGGAAGACATGCTAAGCGCAGGCTGGCTGCTCAAACAAGTCAAACACTACTTACATAATTATTATGACTTTGAAGGGTTGCACGACTTCAAGCGAAAATTCTTGCCTACATGGAAACCGCTATATGCTTTCTATCCGGGGGGCATAGGCTTAACGCAAGGTGGATTGGCAATCTTACGCCTGTACCTATCAAACTAACGCAAAATTGCCGAAACAATGGCAGGTAATTGAGAAGCGTCCCACACTGCTATTGAATGGCAAAACTGCGGCAAATAAAGTGGTAAACTGACCTCATGACATCGCAATTGGGAAAATCTTTAGTTAAATCAAAATCCTCTCTACCCTATAAATTGCCCGGCGGTAAAATAGCTCTGCCGGATGCTGATACTTATCTGCGTACCTTAGCAGGGGCAGCTTTGTATATGGGCATCCCCACCCAAACGATTCGCTGGCTAGGACGAACCGGGCAGCGCAAAGCAATGTGGAATACCTTACGCTGGATGGCACGTTGTGTACGCCAACATCTCGACATTCGGTTAGAGATTAAAGGATTAAAGCTGATTGACCCGTTAGAGCAGTATGTTGTTATCCCGCTGCATGAGGGTTTTGCCGATTTTCTAGGGTTGGTAGAGTTACCGCTGCAAATGCGCTTTGTAGCCAGAGATGAACTTTTCCACGAGTGGGATTGGCTTGGACCATTCCTGCGCGACACCGGGCAACTTGAAATATGCCCCGAACGAGGGGTCAGTAGCTACCGCCAGTTATTGCGACAAGCCGGGAAAGTGTTTGCAAAGGGCGAAAGCTTGGTAATTTTCCCGCAAGGTAGCATTCTTGGCATAGAAATAGATTTTACAGCCGGAGCATTTGCATTGGCACGCCACTTCAAGCGTCCAATCCTTCCAGTAGTATTGACCGGAAGCCATCGGGTGTGGGAATATCCCTTCTCTCCACGCTTGCGTTACGGGCAACGGATGAGCATACGGGTTCTGCCACCCATACTAGTTGAGGAAGCGCTACGCCGTAAGCCCGAAGAACTCCGGCTTGAAACCCAAAAACGAATGAAAACAGCGGCTCTCTACGCGAATATGGCTGCCCCCAGACGTTTTATACCTGAACGTGACGGCTATTGGGATGGTTACGCTTTTCGAATTGACCCGGCATTTCCTGAACTAGCTAACAACATACAAGCACACCACGCTACTAAGAACAAAATCATTTAATAAGATTTAATATTACAATTCAAACCGTTGTAAAACAAATTCTTGACAATATGGATAAACTAAGTTATCTTATTGTAGTTGCAAAAGCTTTTTGCTGTTAATCCGAAGCGATTGTTAGGGATTTCAGGATAAAACGCAATCATAGCTAATTGCAATTATATGCAATAGGTGTTATTTTTGTTATGATTTGTGCATATTTATTAGTATCAATAATATGCTGTAGTCTAATCACCTATTACCTGAAAACAAGAGGAAGGAGAGAAGTAATGCGTAAAAAACAACGGGTTTTGGCGTTGGCATTGATTACTTTGCTATTAAGTCTGGCAATTGCCGCATGCGGGGATAATACTGCCACTGCCGTACCAGCTACTACCGCCGTTGCTACCAAAGCGGCTACATCGGCTGCTACTACTGCCGCCGCTACTACTGCGGCTGCTACTACTGCCGCCGCTACTGCCGCCGCTACTACCGCCACAACGGGAAAGACTGTCACAATTCGCATCGGTACTGGCGACAGCGGGGATGGTTTAGCCCCTTACAACCAAACTATTGAAGCCTTCAAGAAAGTCTATCCCGGAATTGATATTAAGGTTGAACCAGTAACCGACTCCGACTATTACGGCTCGTTGCTAACTCAGGTAGCCTCCGGCAAAGCTCCCGACCTGATTTTTATCGGGGATGATGAAGTTGCCGACTTTGTGAAGAAAGGCGCATACGAAGACCTAACCCCCTATATCAACGGTACTGCCGTTCCCGGCGTAAAGCTTGATACTTCGGTCTTTCTGCCCAATACTTTACAACCGGGGCAGCAAGCAGGTAAGCAATATTTGTTCCCCAAAGATTTCAGCCCGGTAGCTCTTTATTACAATAAGGAACTCTTTAAAGCGGCTGGTGTTGCTGAGCCTACCGAAAACTGGACATGGGACGATTTTAAAGCTGCCGCCCAAAAACTGACCGTAAAGGATAGCAGTGGCAAAGTGACCCAATATGGAGCGCAACTGACCGCAGCATGGCAGCGCGGTTTTGAAGCGATTGCTTTCACACAGGGCGCAACCCTGATTGCAGCAGACGGTTCCAAATACTCCGGCTTTCTGGATAGCGAACCGGCGGTTAAAGCTCTAACCCTAGTAGCGGATTTGTATCGCAACGGTTACGCGGCGCCCCCTTCAGATATTAACAAGTGGAAGGGCGGTAACGACAATTTCGCGAACGGGACTGCCGCTATATTGATTGACGGGCGTTGGCCTCAGGCTAATTTGCTCAAGAATCCTAAGCTGACCAATAATATCGGGGTTGTGGGGTTGCCTATTGGCACGCAAAAAGCAAACGCCATCAACTGGGGCGGTTTCGGCATCTACTCTAAGAGCGCGAATAAAGACGCGGCTTGGAAAGTGCTGAGCTTCTTCGTCAGCCCTGATGGCGGTGGGCAGTTCTTCAAGGATTGGGGTTTGACTCCGTTGAAATCCATCGCCGACAAGAACACCAACGCGCTAGACAAAGTTTGGACTGCACAAACCGAGTTCTTCAAGCCAATCACCGCTAACTTTACCCCATACTGGAACAGCGCGGGCGCGAAAGAATTGGGCGACGCTCTTACCAAAGTCATCACCGACCCTAAAGCTGACCCAGCAGCGACTTTGAAAGATGCTGCTACCAAAGCCGATAAAGCGCTAAAAGACAAGATTGATTCGAACAAGTAACTCCAAAAGTTGCAAGAGGCATCCTGTGGAAGCACAGGGTGTCTCTTTTACTGGTATAATTGCCTCGCGTCAGAACCATCAGTAAACAAACCTGTTTACCGAGCAGGAGTTCCCTTTGAAAAGGATAAAATCCGCTAGACCTCTTGCAACAAACGAACCTATCTGGAACAAAAGAGCCGCTTTCAACCACCGAGAAGCTATAGCCTTTTACCTATGTATCTCTCCGTGGCTTATTGGCTTTTTTGTGTTTGTGGCAGGTCCTATGTTGGCTTCGTTCTTGCTCAGTTTTGTAAGCTGGGATTACTTCACCCCCATAAAATGGGTGGGGACGCGAAACTACGAACGCATAAGGGAGGACGAGGCTTTCTGGACAGCCTTACGGGTAACTTTCACCTTTGCCGCCTTATATGTGCCGCTCTCGCAAATCATTTCGCTTGCGGTGGCGCTAATGCTGGCGCAAAAAATCAAGGGGGTTAGCTTCTTCCGTACCATTTTTTACCTACCTGCAATCCTCTCAGGCACTGCCTATGTGGTGCTGTGGGTCTGGTTATTCGAGCCAGACAAAGGGTTAATTAACAACCTATTAGATAGATTGGGAATCAAGGGTCCGCGCTGGCTCTCCGACCCCAATACCGCTTTATATGCGCTAGTAATAATGAGCCTGTGGGGGTTGGGCAGCAGCCTGATAACCTATATCGCAGGTTTGAAAGGCATACCCGAACAACTTTACGAGGCGGCAGAATTGGACGGCGCAGGAAAATTCGGTCGATTCAGGTACATCACAATTCCGATGCTCTCGCCGACCATTTTCTTTAATCTGGTATTGGCGCTAATTCAAACCTTCCAGAGTTACACCACCGCAGCGGTGGCTACGGGGGGCGGACCGCTCGACTCCACGCTCTTTTATCTAGTGTATCTGTACCGCCGCGCCTTTGTAAATCAGGAAGCGGGCTACGCGGCGGCATTGGCATGGATATTGTTTATAATAATTTTGCTGTTTACGTTGCTGGTTGTCCGTTCCTCTAGCGCATGGGTATATTACGAAAACGAGACTGGAAAGGAGCGGCGAAAGTGAGAGGCTTGTTCGATAAGCATGTTGCCGCCGAAGCTATTCCGCTCAAAGGTACACGCGCGTGGCGTAAAATTGGGGGGCTGTTTCTAATTTATACCGCCCTAGCGGCAGGCTCACTGCTCTATATTTTGCCGCTGGTCTGGATGTTTCTAACCTCGCTCAAGCCTTCCTATCAGGTATCCTCGCCCGATTGGTTCCCAGACCCGTTTGAGTGGAGCAATTACCCCCGCTCTTTCACCTACACCGGACTGGATTTCGGCAAACTTTACTTAAACAGCTTTGTGATTACCATTCTAAATGTAGTCGGTACAATGGTTTCTAGTACGTTGGTAGCATACGGCTTTGCCCGGTTACGCGCCCCCGGCAAAAACCTTTTGTTCATTATTCTGCTGACAACCATGATGATTCCCTTCCCGGTTACGATGGTTCCAACCTTCGCCCTTTTCAACTTTTTGGGCTGGCTAGATACGCTCTTACCCGTAATTGTCCCCGCGTTCTTCGGCAACGCCTTCAATATCTTCCTATTGCGCCAATTCCTGATGACCGTGCCAATTGAGTTTGAGGAAGCCGCCCGCATTGACGGCGCAAACACGCCTCAAATCATTTTCCGCATTATGATGCCGCTCATTCTTCCGGCAGAAGCGGCAGTAGCGGTTTTGACCTTTCAGAACACGTGGAACGACTACCTAACCCCCCAGATTTACATCAGAGACCAATCGCTTTACACGGTAGCGCAGGGGATTCGCTTTT
Organism: Candidatus Chlorohelix sp.; assembly: GCF_037138995.1. NCBI lineage: Bacteria > Bacillati > Chloroflexota > Chloroflexia > Candidatus Chloroheliales > Candidatus Chloroheliaceae > Candidatus Chlorohelix > Candidatus Chlorohelix sp. Next base: position 35,284 of record NZ_JBAXHI010000014.1, read on the forward strand.
TGCGTGGTAGCATCAATCCACAATGGGAACTAATGATGGCGGCGGCGCTACTAGCCATGCTGCCGGTAGTAATTTTATACCTGTTGGCGCAGCGTTTCTTCATTGAAGGAATCACCCTCACCGGAATAAAATAATCCATTTTGCTGATTGCACAAACTCTATTATAAATCTATCATTAGCTTTTACAAATGTTCTGCTATCATATATAGCTGTAGTCTGTACGAATGGGTACACTCGCATAAATTGATTTAAATGACATAAACAACCATAATAAGTTAGAATTTGATTAAAGGCAGTCAGAACTGTCGTGAATCCAAAGAAAGCATATTATACAAATGATGATGAGAAGACGACCTGACCAACCTAAACCCAGCATGAAAGCGTTACGGCGTGCGCTCAGCTATAACAACCACTATCCGCGCATAATGTGGATAGCCTACGGTGCGCTGGTGTTGGCTTCAATTGCACAACTTGCGGTTCCAACCCTTGTACGTAATGTTATTGACGCAGTAACTAATGGGGTACTTGCTCAAAAAATATTGGCAGTACCAGCTAATTTCCAGCCTGCAATCGAAGCCCGTTTGGGTTTGTCGCATCAGGTAGTGCTGGATAATAACGGGAACGCCGAGAGAAATATTATCATTGCAGGTCTGGCGATAGTGGGGTTCGCGCTTGTGCGCGGAATATTCGCCTTCCTACAAGCCTATAACGGTGAGAAACTTTCCCAGAGCATTGCCTATGATATGCGTAACGACCTGTATGGGAAAATCCAGCACCTTTCTTTCAGCTATCACGATAAGCAGCAAACCGGGCAGTTAATGATTCGCGCTACCGATGATGTGGAAAAGGTGCGTCTCTTTATCGGGCAAGGTTTGCTGATGACGGTATCCGCGCTGGCGTTGTTTCTTGGCACTATCTTAATCCTGTTTTTAAATAATTTCGGCTTGGCGTTGGCAATACTTCCAATTTTGCCGTTAGCGTTCGCCTTGTTTTTAGGCTTCGGTATGCTTACACGCCCCTTGTTTATGGTATTACAGCAAAAGCTATCAGCCCTTAATACCATTTTGCAGGAGAACTTAGCGGGTATCAAAGTGGTAAAAGCCTTTGCCCGTGAGCCGGAAGAACGCGCCAAATTCAATGTTGCTGCCGAAGAACAAATGTACCAGCAAATTCGGGTAGCGCGAATTTTCAGCTTCCTTTTCCCAATGGTCTTTTTCATTGCAAACTTTGGACAGGCTTTGGTGCTATTTGTAGGCGGCTGGATGATTATTGATAACACCCTGACACTAGGACAATACCAGCAGTTCAGCCTTTACCTAAGCTTTGTATTCTTTCCGCTGGCTCAACTTGGCATGATTATTACGCAAATGTCGCAAGCTGCCGCCTCCGCCACCCGCATTTTTGAAATTCTGGATGCTAAAAGCGATGTGACCGACAAGCCCGGCGCAACGGCGTTGCCCACCATTCAGGGCGAAGTGGAATTTCGCGAGGTCACTTTCAAGTATCCCGGAGGGGACAAGCCTGTTTTGAGCAGGGTTAGTTTGGTAGCAAAACCGGGGCAGACTTTCGCCTTACTTGGCGCAACCGGAAGCGGTAAAACCACTATTATAAACCTGCTACCTCGCTTCTATGACCCCACCGAAGGACAAATATTAATAGACGGTATCAATATTCGCGATGTAACTATCGAATCTATGCGGCGACAAATTGGAATTGTGCTACAGGAAACCAACCTTTTTACCGGCACTATCCACGATAATATCGCGTTTGGGCGTTCCGATGCCACTATGGAAGAAGTCATCGAAGCGGCAAAAGCTGCCGCCGCCCACAATTTCATTATGGAATTCCCGGAAGGTTACGATACGACTGTAGGAGAGCGCGGCTCAACCCTGAGCGGCGGACAGAAGCAACGCATTGCCATAGCCAGAGCTTTATTGCTAGACCCACACATCCTTATACTGGATGATTCTACCAGTAGCGTAGATGTGGAAACTGAATATCAAATCCAGAAGGCGTTGGATCGCTTGATGCAAGGGCGCACCAGTTTTGTAATTGCACAGCGCATCAGCACCGTACTAAACGCAGACCAGATTCTGGTATTAGATAAAGGTGCAGTAGTAGCACGCGGCGCTCACGAAGAATTGATGGAAAATAGCGAAATATATGCCCAGATTTATCAATCACAACTGGTAGATGACGCCCATTCCGAAATCGCGGGCGAACTGGTAGAACAGGAGGCTCGATTATGATGGGAGGAGGAGGCATGCATGCGCGGGGCTTGATGGATCGCGAATTCATTAAACCGCAGCGCACCAGCAAAACGTTAAAGCGATTTGCCGGATATTTCAAACCTTATAGCCTTGTGCTGGTGGGAGCAATTACACTGGTAATTATCTCGGTCTGGTCTCAAGTAATGGTACCCGACCTAATTGGACAGGCAGTGGACTGCTATCTTACCGCCCCTGCTGCCGCACAACAAGGCGAAGGCGGCAGCCTACTGGCTCAGAGTGTGCCAAACTGCACCTACGACCTAAACGCCCACAACCTGAACAGTGGGGACAGGGTCGCAGGGTTGGGCTGGCTGGTAGCAAAACTGTTGGGATTGTTTTTGCTGGGCGCAATTGCCAATGGTATGGTCTTTTTTGCGATGGGCTGGGCGGGTCAGAAAGTATTGAAGCGCATGCGAACTGACCTTTTTGATCAGCTGCATAGCCTATCGCTGGGCTTTTACTCCAAGCACGAAGTAGGCGACCTGATGAGCCGTATTACCAACGACTCAGAGACTATTCAGCAGGCTATCAGCTTTGCGCTGGTAAACGTAATGGCAGGCATAATGTTAATAGGGTGGGTTATTTTTAATATGCTCACTAAAAGCTTAGTTTTTGCCTTGATATGCCTTACCATTGTGCCTTTCATGATTATTTCCACCGCATGGTTCTCTGGGCAAGCTCGCAAAGCCTTCCGCCGCTCTCGTCTGCAAATGGGCAACGTAAACGCCGAATTGCAGCAAAGCATATCAGGAGTACGCGAGGTGCAGGCTTTCTCACGCGAAGACGAGAATTTGGAGAATTTCCGCAATGTGAACGCCGCTAACCGCGATGCCAATATCAAGGCGGTAGCTTTCACTAGCGCACTCGCTCCAACCCTCGAAGGGCTTGGCTACATCGCGTTGGCGATTGTAACCGGAGTTGGCGGCATTTTGCTGTTACGTGGGCAAGACCTATTAGGTACAACTCTTTCGCTGGGATTAGTCATAACCTTCCTGAACTATATCCAGCGTTTGAACCAGCCAATTCAGCAAATCTCAGTGTTGTGGGTAAATATCCAGAGCGCAATCGCGGGAGCAGAGCGTATCTTTGGCTTGCTGGACGAAAAGCTCGAAATTGTGGATAAGCCAAATGCAATTCAAATGCCCACCATTAAGGGCGAGATTGAGTTTGAGCAGGTTAGCGCGGAATATGTAGCGGGCGACCCGGTGCTGAAAAACATAAGCTTTTCGGTGGAAGCAGGCAAAACTATCGCCATTGTAGGACCAACCGGAGCAGGTAAAACCACTATTATTAACCTGATTCCACGTTTCTACGATGTGACCGGCGGGAAAATCAGCATTGATGGCAAGGATGTGCGCGATGTAACCGCCGCCAGTCTGCGCCGCCAAATCGGTATTGTTTTGCAGGATAGCTTTCTGTTCAGCGATACCATTATGAACAATATCCGCTTTGGCAATCCAGAAGCTACCGATGTGCAAGTGAAAGAAGCAGCCCGTCTTGCACGCGCTGATACTTTCATTGAAAATCTGCCAGAAGGCTACAATACGGTGTTAGGTGAACGGGGACGAGGCTTGAGTCAGGGGCAACGCCAATTAATCTCCATAGCACGTGCAGCAATGGCAAATCCGCGTATTCTGATACTGGATGAAGCTACTTCTAGCGTGGATACGCGCACTGAGCGCATGATACAAGCTGCACTTGAAAAGTTGTTACAGGGGCGTACTAGCTTTGTAATAGCGCATCGGCTCAGTACCATTAAAAACGCCGACCAGATTTTGGTATTGAAAGATGGCGAAATCGTGGAGCGGGGCAATTTCCAGAATTTGTTGGAGGCACAAGGGGTTTTCTACAACCTGTATATGAGCCAGTTCCGCCGCCAAGAAGCCGCCGCCTGAAAAGAAGTCTAAATCCTAAAGGCTTACCGCTCCTTTGAGTTGGGAGCCTTTTTGATTTCGATAAAAGGTTCAGGTTAGTTGTGGGGAAATTCTAACTTGTGGTATGCCATGAAGCGGATATTGAGAACTTTTATTCTCAGCGATGAGAATTTTACTACATCTTTGGAATATTAAAAGTGGGTTAGGCGGCTATTGCGGGTAGCTCAATATCCAATCGCTCCAGTAAAGTACGACATAGCTCTGGATTCCACGGCATTGGCTTACGAGCCTCATTATGGCTATCTGAGCCACAACTTATAGCTAGGTCGTTTTTGCGAGCAAATCGCACTAATCGCTCCATTGCTTCAATGCTATGGGAGTAGTGGTACGCCTCTACGCCGGATAGACCCATTTCAACGAACTCTCCAAGCACATGGTCAGAGGCGTAGGATATTCCGGGGTCACTCCTACCGGGATGCGCCAATACCATTACCGCCCCGGCAGCATTGCCGATTTCAAAGCCTAGTTCGGCGGGTTGGTTAATGATTTCTTCAAAGCCACCGCCCATACAAACCGAATAAGCATGATCGTAATTTTGAACTTCGTTACCACGCACCAACGCACGCGGTATGTCGTATATCATAAAATCACCATCGGGACGGCGCACATGATCAAGACCGTGTAACTGATAACCCAAACCGTAAAGGTAATTGAGTATTTTTTCTTTTTTCTGAAGCACTCGATATTGAGTATCTTCTAGCAGTGCGTTCAAGCGGGAATCAGTAGGGTCAAAGTTAAACATCAAGAGGTGATAATTTGAGCCTTTCCAGCCCACCGTTAGTTCCAAACCGGGTACAAAACCGATACCACGCGCTTGAGCCTTCAAGCGTACTGGTTCAACATTTCCGATAGTATCGTGATCGGTTACGGTTATTATTCTTACACCTTGCGTAACAGCAGTTTCTACCAGCGTATCTGGAGTCCATAACCCATCGCTCGCCAGCGTGTGCATATGGAAGTCCACGCCCAATCCGGGCATTTTAGTTTGTAATTGCATTTTGAAAACACGCTCCCAAGTTATACAACGAAATCGCAGCTTTTATACTTTTTAATAGCTTTCATCTATTATAGATATATTCTACCATATCATTAATGAAAAAGCATTACAGTTTGTCATGTTTTAAGGTATTATACTTTAACAAAGCTTAAACCAAATTTAAACCAAACATTTAATACTAGCTGACGCTTTACTTTGCGAGGAAATATTCCCCGCAAGTTCCTTTTTCAGTTATTTAGTTGCCAGAATATCGGCTTGTTCTTGCTGCCGATTCTTCAGTAGCAGAGCCAAGAACACCATAACCAGTGCCACTACTGCCACACATACAAAGGCTGCTTTATAGCCGCTTGTGCTGCCTCCCAAGCTATCCGCCACTGCTCCTACCAACGCCCCGCTCAGAAGTTGCCCAATGCCAGATGAAACCGGAAGCATACCCTGAGCCGCTGCGCGGTCTTCCAGCGAAGCTTCTGCCAGCAAGATATAGCGCAAGGGTGCGCCCAGCAAACCGCCCAAACCAAGCCCGATTATTATTTCAGCGACAATATAAGCCCATAACTGTTCGCCCAGTACCGATAGAATGAAGATACCGAGTGTGGTTGCAGTAGTTCCGAATAGTAAAACCTTTTTTGAGCCAAATTTATCGAGGTAGCGACCTGCCATAGGCGAACCAACCGCCATTGCCAGCACCACCGGCATCAAGAGGAAACTGGCGGTAGATTTGGTTACGGCAAAAGAGGCAACCGCCATCGCTGGTAAAAACACCATTGCGCCTTCACCTGCTCCCGCCCCGATGGACAAGCCGTTCACCAGCAGCATTTGCTTAGTTCCGAGCAAACGCGGGTGTATAATCGGGTCAGGGGCGCGTTTTTCTCTCCAAATAAAGAGCGGGATACAAATTAAGGTAAGCAGCAGGAACGGACCAACTTGCCATGATAGTAGGCTGGAAAGCAAATCCCCGGTTTCAAGCTGACTGATACCGATGGTCATGCCGCTCAACATTACCGTCAGCGCCAGCATACCAAGAGCATCGAAAGGTAGGCGAGTAGCGAGACGGGAGGTTGGCAATTTGCGTGCCGCCATCCAGATGGTAAATACGGCGAACGGCACATTGATTAAGAATAGCCATTTCCAGCTAAACAAAAGCAAAATGCCGCCCAGAATCGGACCTATGATAAAAGAAATGCCAAAAACCGCCCCAATTAAACCTAAAGCGCTACCTCGTTTATCTTCCGGGAAGGTGTCGCCTATAACAGCACCTGCCACCGGGAACACACCACCTGCGCCCAAACCCTGCGCGGCGCGTCCAACCAATAATAACCAGTAGCTTGGTGCAATCGCTACCAGTAAAGAACCTGCCCCAAACAAAGCAATATCCAATAAATAAACATTGCGCCGACCATAGCGGTCGCTCAGTTTAGCCATCAAGGGTGCGCCAATCAAATTTAACAGCACATAGCTAGTAAACAACCAAGATTGACCCCGTTCGTCAACCCCGAAATCTTGCCCAATAGCAGGCAAGGCGGGTCCAACAATAGCAATATCGAGTGCGCCCATTAGCACGCCAAGAAACAGGATTATCAATATCTGGCGGCGAGAGTTGGCTTCCATCCAGTTTTATTTCCTCCATTCTTAATCAATTGTTTTTTCAAAGAATAGCTTAGAAAAATGTAAATTTTGGTAAATAATAGTGTATTTTATTTCAATATAGCTATTTTTACAAATATAATAAATATTTACCAACTTTCTACTTGTTTTTACGGTTATTTTTAACCTTTGATGCTATAACTATTCAAGCATTGGAGTCCATCTTCAAACTGGACAGGAGAAAACGCGATGTCGAAGATAAAGCTTGCCACCGGTTTAGCTGCCGGAGTGGCAGGAGGGATTGGCTTGTACAAGCTGTTAAAGGCTAAAAAACTTGTCTCAATGCCCGGAGAGAAAAACTACAATCCGGTAGAAGAAAAAAAAGACCTGCTTCTTTCGGATATAAAACCCGGCACACTAACCAAAGTTAATGACGAACTTCAGTTTGCAGCAGAAAGCGTAAAAACTGCACTGCAACTGGGTTTATTACTCAGAGCATCTGCTTCTGAAGTTGCTGCCGGTTCAACATTAAGCCTGAATAAAAACGCCGACAAACGTCTGAAAATGGTGGGCGGTCTGGTAGGCGCAATTTGGGCTTCTGGCGCAATCGGGCATTTCACCAAGTTAAAAGAATGGCCCGCACTTTATCTGTATGTGTTTGGCTCATTCGGTCTTGCCGCTTATCTCGGTAAAAAACAAAATGGCTGGAAAGACATCTATATTACCAAAGATAATTTAGGCAAGGCAATCGCGCTAGGGCTGCTAGGTGGCAGCGTTCTGTTTATCTCAGATGTCGGCAATACCTACGTCTATTACAAACGTGGTGGCGCGGTAATGGAAGAGATGGAGAACATTCTGGTAAAACAGAAAATGATGTATCTGTTCCCCGTTCTCATCTTTGCCGAAGAATTTTTATGGCGCGGCATAATGATTTCGGCTCTCAAGGACAAGAAAGTTAGCACAGGAAAATCGCTATTGCTAACCACACTGCCTTACGCGCTGAATCACTTCTTTGTAGCTCCGGTAAGTTTCAAAGAACGCGCTCTAATGGCGGGTCCAATGGCAATTCCCATCGGCTTTATCGCAGGTTATCTGACCAATAAAACCAAAAACACATGGACTGGCGTAATCATCCATATGATGACCATGTTCTCTATGTTGCTGGATGTCTTCGTAATACCGAAGATGGTCAAAAAAGATAAAACTGCTTAGAACAAATCGGGATTGTAAAGTCAAAAACTTTACAGTTCCATTCCCCTCACACTACTCCACAGTGTTACGGGCAAAACTGCACAAGACTCGGTTCTTCTCCAGGAATCGAGTCTTCTATTTTTACTCCAAATTTCAATAAGTAGAGAAATATTACCGCCTCTGGATTCTTATGTCCATAGCATATCGGTATTGCTTTAGAATAATTTCGGGTTAATAATGGGTGAAGGCAGTATGTGTGGTCATTTCTCTATTCATTACTTCATTTCCCTCAAGGAGGAAATTAATGTTACTCAAGAAGAAAATGGCAGTATCATTCGTAGTGGCTTTATCTCTACTTCTTTCACTAGCACTCGCAGCATGCGGAGACTCAACTGCTACCCCTGCTCCAACTGCCACGCCAGTTCCAGCCGCACCCAACATAAGCGGGGTTAGTCTGGGAGGAATCAGCGGCTTGCAAGAAATTACAATTGATGCCGCGCTACTGGGCGATAGCCTGAAGCAGCTACCGGGCGCAGCGATTAAAATCTACGTCTCTGATGATACCATGGACAAAGTAGCCAGCACGCTCGATGCTGCCGCCATCAAAGCAGGCTTCGTCTTCGCAATGCCGGGCGAAACCAAACCTACTAAACAGGGTGATGCAATTGGCGCGTTTTATGCCAAAGGCGAAACCTCCGATATGCTCTTCGCAGTTACCCCTGTTACAGAAGACCCTTCGGCTCTGGCAACCCAATTGAACGTACCCGGCTTGAGCGCAGATGGAGTTAAAAAGATGGTTGACCAAATGAAAGGCAAGAAAACCATAGTGGTAATCCTAACCACCCCCGGCGTTATGTCCGCCATGTTTAAAGGCTTCGCAGATATGGGCGCTACCCCGACACCCACCAAGTAATTCGGAATAAGCAAGCTACCGACAAAAGCAGGCAAGAGTTATATCTCTTGTCTGTTTTTTATTGCTCAATTACGCAAAAACCCTGATTTTATTGACGCTACAATTGTGCTAAAGTTATATGCGCCGTCAACATAATAAACCAAACTGTATAGGTCTAGCGTGAATATAAGTAGAGCCAAACCCAAGCGGAACAGACGTAATTTAACCCCCATTCTGGTACTATTGCTCAACACTGGCTTGATGTGGTTTGGGTTTTTCATGTTAGTACCTTTGCTGGCGGTGCATATCACCCGTGACCTGCTATTGGGCGCAGGTATGGCAGGGCTGGTACTGGCTATTCGACAGTTCATACAGCAAGGGCTTGGTCCCTTCGCCGGACCAATAGCCGATTGGGCGGGCTATTCTAAAATGATGATGCTGGGCAATCTGGTACGGGCTTTGGGCTTTGGCTGGATTGCAGTAGCAACCGAACCGCTAGGTTTAATGTTGGGGGGCGTGGTGGCAGCGTTGGGCGGCGCATGCTTTGAAGCAAGCGGTAAGGCATCGCTGGCATACTACAGCAAGGGCTACAACCGCGAAAGTGTCTTTTCCCTCTCAATCACCGTAGGCAATGTGGGTATGGCACTAGGACCGCTGGTAGGCTCAATGCTGCTAAAATTCAATTTTATGGTGGTAGGAATGGTTTCCGGCGGAATCTATGTGCTGTGCTTCCTACTCATCTTGCTATTTGTACCAGAAATCGAAAGAGCCGAAAAAGCGCAGAAGAGCGTCAGACCGGGTGATATATTTGGCAAATTAGGGCTGGTATGGCGTAACCGCCCTTTCGTATTAGTCCATGTCCTTTTAATTGGCTATTACTTCCTGTATGTACAAATTAATATCTGCCTACCACTGATAGCGGTGGAACTGACCGGCTCAGAGGACAGCGTAAGCCTGATTTTCGCCATCAATAGCGGCATGGCAATCTTGCTGCAATTCTTCAGCATAAAATTAATCAGCAAGTGGATGAAACCGATTAGTGCCATTGGTATCGGCATCGCTTTCAGCACAGTGGGCTTGTTCGCCATTACTTTCGTATCAAACTATGCTCTATTACTGTTCTGTGTAGCAATTTACGCCTTTGGTCGCCTTCTAGTTGACCCCATGGCTTTTACGCTCACCTCGCGCTACGCCACCGAAGATACGCTGGCAAGCTTCTTCGGCTTTAGTTCGCTGGCGCTGGCATTTGGCGGGATGGCAGGTAACTTGCTAGGCGGTTGGTTATACGATACCGGAAAAGCAAACGGCTTTCCAGTTTTATGCTGGGTGGTTTTCGGGGCAGTGGGAGGGCTAGTCATCATTGGCGTAATAGCGTTCAAATTCTGGGAAGAACACTATTTGACCTCTGGCAAAGTTGCGCCACAGAACGAAATACTTGCCCCTTCTCCAGAAAATGAGTGAACCACCGCGCAGACAAGAATAAGGGGGCTAAAGGCGCATGACCTAAAGCCCCCAATATTTTAATAGATGAATACGGTAGTTCCGGCTTTAAGTTCGTAAATCAGACCTGCGTCATATACAGTAGCATTTACGCAACCGTGACTGCTCGGATAGATGCCAAAACTAGCATGCCAGTAAGTCCCGTGAATAGAGTAATCATCGTGAAAATAGCTCACATTACGGATTTGCTCCAAACGATAATAATCGGGGTTAGCCTTATCGCTGGCGCCACCCTCCATTGCCTGATTTCGGGGGCGATACCCACCCTCGATTTTATACGAGCCGGGAGGCGTGCCAAAACGCCACGAACCGCTAGAAATCAAGGTTTTATAGAGAAGTTTAGGACCGTCATACACCGCCATCATTTGGCTAGATAGAGAAACTGCAACCCAAGGACCTGAGAAAATCTGGGGAGGGGCAGGCATATCCGGCACAATAAACTTTTTGGTACTGCCGCTATATACGAATAAGTCAGGATTCTCATAAAACTGAAACCAGTTATCGTTAACCCCATCCAGTTTTTCGCCCTTAACTGTCTTCAAAGCTTGAATATGATTACCCTTGTATAGCCTTTGCAAGTAGGGTAAGGACTCAGTTTGAATCGGGTTTGGAAAAGAAGTACCGGGACCAGTACGGACATTCAGCATATCTGAAGTAACTTCATACCACTCCGGCTTCGTACCTGCAAAAATTGGTGTAATGGGAGAGCTATAAGCAGGTAATTTACCCTGATACCGCCATTTTACATAGTGCTGCCCTACATTGCCCATCTCAACCTTGTAGCCGTCTGGATTAGAGGGAGTATAAGTCAGAATACGTCGCTCGAAAGCCTGAAACAACACATCTTTATCTTTGCCTGCTACCTTCACCTTTGTCCAATAAGCTTCGGTAATGGGATAACCGGAACTGAAAAGCCAATTGTTGATTAATTCATCAGCGTATTGCCCATTTTTGTAAACGGGACCGGTTTTATTCAAAAACCCCCAAAAAGCAACCGGAATACCCAAATTACGCTGGATTGTAGTAATTTTAGCTTGTGGGTCGTTCTGGAAAGCATACTGAGGCTGGATACCACTAGGGGAAAGCGTGGTTTGTACCGTTGCGCCAACCTGATAACCAAGCGAGATATTATAATATTTGTTCAGGGAAGCATAAGTCGGGAAAACATTACCCGGATCACCTGCAACTGAAATGTCAGCCGGAGTACGAGCTTCAAAAGAGGTATCACCCTTCTGTAACGCACCAGTAATCATTTCAACGACAATCAAACCGTTGGTAATCGCTTCAGGCGTATTGCTGTCGTTAATTTCCATACGAGACTTGTCGAAATATTGCACAAGCCGGCTATTATAGGGTTTTGAGTCAGTATATTCTTCGTAGAAACCATCACCTAACGGCTTAGGTCCCCAATACCAGCTTCGAGAAGCCTTATTATCTACTATTGCCTGATCAGAATGCTGCCACACATTATAGAAGTTAGGATCGGCAAAGGTATTAATAGCTTGGTTTGTAGAACTAGCAGCCATAACAGGTGTTGGGGTTAAAGAGTTTAGTACAACGGTGAGGGAGAGTGTGATAATCAGAAATAAAATGAAATTTTTATGGGCTTTGCCCGACAAGAAAGTCATTATCTAACCTATTTTCTACGTTTCAAATTAAATCACTATGTCTGCACTTAATATGGCATAATCTAGAAACGGTAAACTACTGTGTATTGTAGTAATTCCATTAAAAATAGCTTAAAATGCCAAAAGTGCAAAAGTAGTGGTTAAGTGATTAATTCTAGTAAAAGTATTCTACAATAGAAAACGTATGAATTCCAGAGCGGTTACGCAAATAAAGCAATTATTTGGAGGGAAATAGGAAATATTGGCTAAACATTAAATTAATAAAATTTTATAACTTCTTGATTTGACGAAAAAAGGGTAAGCTTGTATAATCCACAAGGTTATGTCTGTAGAAATTCCGATAGAATTACCGTAGTTAGCTAAAGGGGTGAGCTTTCAGTAATGGTTAAACGAACTTGGCAGCCCAAGCGCATACCGCGCCGCCGTAAGCATGGTTTCATGTCTCGCATGGAAACTTCCGACGGACGCGATGTATTGGCACGCCGCCGCCGAAAGGGTCGCTGGCACTTGACAGTCAGCAACGAGCCGCGAGAGCCGCGCTAGTTGGGTCTGGAATGTTATGAAGCGGGCCTCTGGCTCGCTTTTTAATTTTTTATGGAGACTATCTTATTTTGCACTTGTGTATTATAATATACAAGGCTTTGGTAGCCCTAAATAAACTTGCCTATGAATAAGTTGTATCGGTTAAAAAAAGGGCGCGAATTTCAACGTGTGCGTGCAACTGGCAAAAGTTGGTCGCATCCGCTGTTGGTGCTTGTAGTCACAGGTAATCAATTAGGTGTTACCAAGCATGGCTTTGCAGTAGGAAAACGTTTTGGCAAAGCGCACGCCCGTAATCGCATCAAACGAGAAATCCGAGAAGCAGTACGTGTGCGGCAAGCAGGTCTAAAAATTGGTTATGATCTAGTTTGGATTGCGCGTAGTCAATTGAGCGAGCAAACCTCGTTCTGGGAAATTGATTCGGCAATTGAAAATTTGTTGAAAAGAGCGCGTTTACTAGAATTTACTCCTCCAGAGGTCACATCCAGACCAAAGAGTGAGCAAACAGCGCTGGTAAAAGGCACTTAGCCAACGCTTTCCTATTTTTTTTAATCTATTTTTGCGCTATTTGAGTATATAATAAATTTGTAACTGTGCTGTTGCCCGTTAAATGAGATACGCTTTTCTAGGTATAATTCGTCTCTACCAGCTAACATTTTCCCGCCTGATACCGTTGGGAACCTGCCGTTTCTATCCAAGCTGTTCCCATTACGGATACGAGGCTGTGCGGAAATATGGAGCGCTTAAAGGCGGTTGGATGGCAATCACCAGAGTGATGCGTTGCAACCCTTTTAATGTGGGTGGTTACGATCCTGTAGATTAAGCTAAATAATTCTTATCCATAAATAAATGCTCACAAGGAGGCAGTCTTAGTGTCACAAATATGGGATGCCATAGTTGAAGGAATGGCAAGCATTGTAAAGTTTTTTGCCAGCCTTGGAGGCAACAATACTGCCATAGGCATCATCCTGTTCACTATTGCCGCCCGCCTCATCATACTGCCGTTGACACTGAAGGCAGTACGCAGTAGCCGTGCAATGCAGGCGCTCCAACCCGAAATCAAGAAAATAAACGAACGGTACAAGGCTAAAGCGGGTGAACGCCTTTCACCTGAAAAAGCGCAAGCCAAACAGACTGAAATGATGGCGCTATACCGCGAATACAGCGTTAACCCATTGGCTAGTTGTTTGCCAGTAGCTATCCAGATACCGATCTTCTTCGCGGTTTACGGTGCGGTTTCCAAATCAATCGGCACAAATGACCCGCTAATTCAATTTGCACAAAACACTTGGAACCAATTCGCTCCTGACGCACTTGCCGCTACCACGCAAGCGGTAAATCTGGACTCCAGTTTTCTCTGGATAAAAACTCTAAAAGAGCCAGATCCATTATACATTCTGCCTATTTTGATGATTGTTTTCCAGTTCGCTACCCAACGTATGGCAATGCCCAAAGGGGGAGGCGCGGATGACCAACAACGCCGTCTGAATAGTATTATGCAGTGGATGCCGATTATATTTGGTTTTACCGCGCTAAGTTTCCCATCTGGGCCAGTTATCTACTGGGTAGCAAGCAGTATCTTCAGCACTGTTCAGCAGTATTTTATCACCGGCTGCCAATCGTTAAGCGATATACCCGGTCTGGGATGGTTGCCCACCAAAGAAATCAAATTACCGCAATTGGAAAAGAAAGCATTTGATGCCAGCCAGCCCCGCAAAAAAACTTTTATGGAGCGAATGGCAGAACAGCAAGATAAAATTGCTTCAGAAAAGAGTCAGCAACCCGGCGAAGGGACTTCCATTGAAACTGCTGCTGATGCCGGTAAGCCCATTTCTAATAATTTTGGGCGCAAGCAAGGCGCTGGTCCTATTACCAGCAAAGTAACAGCCGAAAGTGTAAACTTTGAGAAAGGTTCTGGCAAAACCGAAGAAGTAATCAAAGAGGCATACCGGCAACTCAGTACACGCCCACCAAAAAAACCTGCAAACGGGCGTAAAGGCAAGAAGTAGTTTTTTCTAAGTTTGGGGGAAATCAGGCAAATAAGCAGCAACCTTATTACATCGCTGCAAAACAACCGGGAGGATGAAATTCCAATATGCAGAGCGTTGAAGTACAGGCTCGCACCGTAGATGAAGCGGTTGGCATGGCCCTTGGGCGACTTGGACGAAGGTTTGATGAAGTTGATGTTGAGATTTTGAGACCGGGCAGTTCGGGGGTTTTAGGTATAGGCGCAGAGGATGCACTGGTTCGGGTTACTGTACGCAATCCGACAATGGCTCCACATAATGCCTACCAGCAAATGCCGCAACTGGGACAAACTTTTTACGGCGCACCGATGCCGCCCGCTGGCATCAACCCACCGCCGCGTCAAAGTTTTAGCCCTCAGGAATTGGCTGAAATCGGGCGTGAGGTAATCATGCAGATGTTAAGGCGGATGCGTTTGCAGGCACGCCCTCAAATTCAGATTCACCAGCAGATAATTGACCCTAATAGTGGAGAAGAGAACGAAAGCCCACTTGTTACTATTAACCTAGTTGGGAACGACCTAGGGCAGCTTATCGGACGGCGCGGCGAAACTCTGACCGATCTGCAATTCCTCTTTAACCTTATCCTGAATAAAAAGACCCGAATCTGGGGTAGGGTTATGATTGACGTGGAAGGATACCGTACACGGCGCAAAGATAATCTGATTAATTTGGCACGTCGCATGGCAGAACAGGTTATGGCAACGCGCCAGTCTATCACGCTTGAACCGATGCCCGCCTATGAGCGCAGGCTCGTTCACATGGCGCTGATTGACCACCCATATATTCGCACCGAAAGCTTCGGTGAAGGTGAAGAACGCAAGATTACTATCTTCCCCAAATAATTTTAAACTCAATTTAACCCCCTTCTCTTGAAAAGAAGGGGGCTATGAGGTTTTATGCGCCCTTCGCTCTTCTTTCTTACTATCGGGCATATAGCCGAAGATTTATTGCCGGATGGCTCCATTACACCCGGTGGAAGCGTTTCTTTTGCCGCGCTAACCGCTCGTAATCTAGGAGAACGCGCTGCAATCTTGACTGTTTCTCCCGATTATGTGCGACATCTAGACCTGTTCCACGATATTGAAATCAGAGGGCGCATCTCAGAAAATTCCACCCGCTTTGAGAATATTTATACACCGCAAGGGCGCATCCAATACCTACGTGGACGCGCTCCCAACATAGATATTGCCGATGTCCCCGAAGAATGGGCGCAACAAGCCGATATTGTCCACATTGGACCAATTGCACAAGAATGTGGGGCAAATTTGGCAACCATTTTCAAACACGCGCTGATTGGGATAACACCACAAGGCTGGATGCGTGCTTGGAATAGCGCCGACAATCGCGTGCGTCCTGTAGCATGGGAAAAAGCCGAAGAAATACTCAAGTATTCCGGTGCGTTGGTGCTAAGCGAGGAAGATTTGCCTAGAAATGAAGAAGGTGAAAGACTTCTTCAGAGTTATATTACCCACTGTCCGGTGGTAGCCTTTACCAGAGGTATTCATGGTTGCACCGTCTATTGGGAAGGGCAATCCTTTGACTCACCCGCTTACCCGGCGCGGGAGGTTGACCCTACCGGAGCGGGTGATGTGTTCGCCGCTGCCTTCTTCATCAAATTACGCGAAACCAATAATCCGCCAGAAGCAGCCCGCTTCGCCAATGCCGCCGCGTCTATCAATATCGAACGACCCGGTTTGAGCGGCGCTCCTACCCTTGCCGAAGTATTACAACGTGCCGCTAAATAAACCCCCTTTTTCAGATATGATACAATAACTTTACATCCACTTTTCCTTTATTTTCTGAGGTCTAATTGGCAGAACAACAGAGTAACAAAAGCATTGAACGTCACCTTATCAAGGTAAGCGGTATTGTGCAAGGTGTCGGTTTCCGACCATTCGTATATAGTTTGGCGTTACGTTTGGGCTTGAGCGGCTTTGTGCTAAACCATAGCGCGGGAGTTACAATCGAAGTGGAGGGAGAGAAGGAAAGCATCGCCCTGTTTCGGCGTTTGCTTGGCGAAGATGCGCCCCCCCTAGCCCGCATCAACTCGATAATAGCCGAATCGCTCGAACCATCAGACGAGAAAGGCTTCAGTATTCGTGAAAGCGTGCAGGGCGCAGAGCGGCTAACACTAATTTCACCTGATACTGCCACTTGCCCGGACTGCCTCAAAGAGCTTTTCGATACCACAGACCGCCGCTATCGTTATCCCTTTATTAATTGTACCAATTGCGGACCGCGCTTTACCATCGTGGAAGATGTCCCCTATGACCGCGCTAAAACCACCATGAAACATTTTCCAATGTGTGCAGAGTGCTTAGCCGAATATGCTACTCCGGCTAACCGCCGCTTTCACGCCCAACCTAACGCTTGCCCGGTTTGTGGTCCTCAGGTGCAATTACTTGGTATAGCAGGGCTTTTAGTGGAAACAGCCGACCCAATCCACGAAGCCGCTTTGCAATTGGCGAACGGCGCGATTCTAGCTATCAAAGGTCTGGGTGGTTATCATTTAGCGTGCGATGCCTATAACTTTGAAGCGGTTTCGCGCTTGAGAGAACGCAAGCGCCGTGAAGCAAAACCCTTTGCCCTAATGGTAAGAGACCTCGAAATTGCTGCTAAGCTGTGTGTTTTGGACAAGGACGAAGCCGCTTTGCTCCAATCCTACCGCCGCCCTGTTACCCTGTTGCAGCAACGCAAGGATAACCCTGCCGCTCCCGGTCTCGCTCCCGGCATGCAAACATTAGGGCTGATGCTTCCTTATACGCCCCTTCATTATCTGCTGTTGCACGATTTCGCAGCGATAGGGCGGGTGCCAGCCCTCGTAATGACCAGCGGCAACCTGAGCGATGAGCCGATTGCATATCGGGATGAAGAAGGCTTTAGACAGCTTTCAAGCCTTGCCGATGGCTTCCTTACCCATAATCGCCCCATTCATATGCGCTGTGACGACCCGGTTACACGCATCGTAGCGGGTAATATCCAGTTCTTCCGGCGCTCGCGTGGGTATGCCCCTGAGCCGATAAATTTGTCCTTTGATTCGCCGCTGCCGTTGCTGGCGGTGGGCGCATTTCTAAAAAACACCTTCTGTCTGGTAAAAGGCAAGCAAGCTTTCATAAGCCACCATATCGGCGACCTCGAAAACCTAGAGACTATCACCTCTTTTACCGAAGGAATTGACCATTTCAAACGCCTGTTTGATATTGAACCGGAAGCGGTGGCATACGACCTGCATCCCGATTTCCCTAACACCCGTTACGCGCTTGCGCTGGAAATGCCCCATAAAATAGGGGTGCAACACCACCACGCCCATATAGCAAGCGTAATCGCCGAACACGGGCTGGAAGGGAAAGTTATCGGCGTAGCGGCAGATGGTACAGGCTATGGAACGGATGGGAAAATTTGGGGAGGTGAGATAATGGTAGCGAACCTGTCCGGTTTCGAGCGACTCGCCCATCTGGAGTATGTGCCGTTGCCGGGAGGTGAGCAGGCAGTTTTACAGCCTTGGCGTATGGCGGCAGTCTATTTACAGAAGGCATACGGGCGCGATTTTACCACACTGGAAATACCCTTCACTCGACAACTAGATTTGAAAAAGTGGGAAATACTTTCAAAAATGATTGAACGGGGTTTGAATAGCCCGCTCACTTCCAGCTTGGGCAGGCTATTTGATGCGGTTGCTGCTCTTGTAGAAATCAGAACAGAGGTAATATACGAAGGGCAAGCAGCAATTGAACTGGAAATGCTGGCAGAAAGAACCGAAAGCATTTATCCTTTTGAAATTTTATCCGAGCGTTTGGATTTTTCTCCCGTTATACGGGCTATTGTGGAAGATTTGCAAAAGGGCGTAGGCACACCCCAAATAGCCGGACGTTTCCACCGCACCGTAACAGAGATGCTGGCGCAAACGTGCATGAATGCTCGAAACTCAAGCGGACTGGCGCAGGTTGCCTTGAGCGGAGGCGTTTTCATGAATCGCTTGTTGCTTACTCGATTGATAGCACGGTTGGAAGAACTGGATTTTAAGGTTTACATTAACCGTAAAGCGCCCCCCAACGATGGCGGTTTGAGTTTCGGGCAAGCAGCGGTGGCAATCGCCCGCTTGAGAGAAGGGCTGCTTTAGATTAGCAGGAGTGTAGGCAAACGGTCATATAAAGCGAAAAGTGATGCGCCATTGCACCACTTTTTAAACGGGAAAATAATAAGGGTATTTACAAATAGCTTACCGACGCGCTTCGGCAGTTACCCACGAACGGTGATATAACCAACCAGCACAGCCCATTAGTAAGAGGCATAGCGGCAAATAAGCCAGCGACCTGATTTGCACCATCGCCACAAAAAATAATAGCAATCCACCGCAAAGATGCGCCAATATAGCCAATTTAATATTTCGATCCGAAACCAGTTCCAAAAGAGACATTGTTATAGCGAACCAACTCGCGGCTATAAGCGCATATTCAATCGCCCCAGTCTGAAGTGACACATTGAATATTCCAAGAGAAGGAAGGATAAGCGCCATGCTTAATATAAGCAGTAAAAATTTCTTGTCTTTGCCATGGAAGTTAAATATTTGTTTCATTGCTAAATTCCTTCAATTAATTCGCCAAAAAATCTCTTCACAGAAATTCTATAATTGTTTTTGCGTTTTGACAATCCACATTTAGTACAAATCGCATAAATAGCTTTGTGCATTTTGCACAAATTAGGTTTTAAGTTTCGAGTACCTTAAAAATACGAGTGGTTTATTTATTTCACAAAGCTAAGCAACAACACGAATAAAGCCAACCGATTTAGTTTTGGGGAATATTAGAACTTATTTTATGTAGATAAGCGAAAAGTTGGAATTAAAAGCAGGGTTTTATCGGAGGGATAAGGGTTTCCCGTCATAAAAACAGGAAACCCCTCTTTTGAATCTAGCTCAAAAACAGTATTTCGCGATATTTAGGCAGGGGCCACAGGTCATCAGATACGATTAGTTCCAGCGCGTCGCAAACCTCGCGGATTTCGACCATCGCCGGCAGCACCTTGTAACCCAGTTTTTTCGCTTCTTTGTCCAAGTCCTCGTGATCGCCATGCTCGGTGGTCAGTTCCTCAAACTTGTCCATCAACTTGTGTAGCTTGTTGATTAACTTGCTAAGGGTCTTGAGTTGATCTACCTGATGACCGGGAGCATCTTCGCCTAGCACATCTTTCAGAGCTTGGATTGAAGAAGCCAACTGCTGCTGCTGTTTGTAGGCAGCCGGCAACACATAGACGTTTACCAGTTCCTTCAACATCTGCAATTCGATGTCCACGTCCTTAATGTAGCGCTCAACACGGACAGCGTAGCGGGCTTCGACTTCTTCTTGGGTAAAGATGCCGGACTTGATGAAAAACTCGATGGACTCAGGCTTAACCATTTCAGCCAACGCTTCAGGAGATTTGCGTAAATTAGGCAGACCCCGGCGAGCGGCTTCTTCTACCCACTCTTCGGAATAGTTATTGCCCTCAAAACGAATCGCTTTGGTTTCAATAATAACCTTCTTAACCACTTCCAGCACTGCCTTTTTGAACTCAACGCCGCTATCAAGGCTGGCTTTGATTTGGGCATATACCTCGTCCAACGCTTCGGCAACAGCCGCATTGAGTGTGGTCATTGCCGGAGAAATGGCGGCAGAACTGGCAACAGCGCGGAACTCAAACTTGTTGCCGGTGAAGGCAAAAGGCGAAGTACGGTTGCGGTCGGTGTAATCGCGGGCTACATCGGGCAAGTGCGAAATGTTAAAGCCGAGAATGCGGTCTTCAGTACCATTTTCGGTTTTTGTACCAGCCTCAATCGCATCCAAGATTCCGGTGAGTTGCTCACCGAGGAAGGCAGAGATAATCGCGGGTGGGGCTTCGTTCGCGCCGAGGCGATGGTCGTTACCGCTACCGGCAATAGCCGAACGCAGCAGACCGGAACGCTTGTACACGCCCTTGAGAGTTGCCACCAAGAATACAAGGAATTGCAGATTCTGGTTAGGGGTTTTGCCGGGTTCGAGCAGGTTGTTACCTTCCGAATCCTGCATAGACCAGTTGTTGTGCTTGCCGCTACCGTTTACGCCGGCGAACGGTTTTTCGTGCAGCAACATCGCCAAGTCGTGGCGGTCAGCTACGGCACGCAAGTATTCCATCACCATCTGGTTGTGGTCGGCAGCCAAGTTCATTTCTTCAAAGATAGGAGCAGTTTCAAACTGGCTAGGCGCTACTTCGTTATGGCGGGTTTTGATGGGAATACCGAGCTTATAGAGTTCAAATTCCACTTCCTGCATAAAAGACTGAATACGGTCTTTAATCGAACCGAAGTAGTGATCTTCCAACTGCTGACCCTTCGGCGGGGGCGCGCCGATGAGGGTGCGTCCAGTGGCAATGAGGTCAGGGCGAAGCATATAATAGGCTTTATCAATCAGGAAGTATTCCTGCTCAGGACCAAGGGTTGCAACTACGCGCTGCGCGGCGCTACCAAAGAGTTGCAAAATGGGCAACGCGCTCTTGTTGAGCGTCTCGATAGAGCGAAGCAGCGGGGTTTTATGGTCGAGCGCCTCACCGTTATAGGAAATGAAAATCGAAGGGATACACAGGGTTTTTCCATTTGGCTCATCCGCGATAAAAGCCGGGCTAGAAGGATCCCAAGCGGTATAACCGCGAGCTTCAAAGGTACTACGTCGTCCGCCGGAAGGGAAGCTGGAAGCGTCAGGCTCACTCTGGATTAGCTGAGAGCCGCTAAACCGCTCGATTGGCTGGTTTTCATCATCAAAGCTCAGGAAAGCGTCATGCTTTTCTGCCGTCAAACCGGTTTGTGGTTGAAACCAGTGACAAAAATGAGTTGCGCCGTTTTCGAGAGCCCATTCTTTGATGGCATGAGCTACTTCATCAGCAATGCTCCGATCCAACTTTTTGCCCTGCTTGATGGTAGCTTGAAGCTTCTGAAAGGTTTGCTTGGAAAGCTTTTCTTTCATAGTTTTCGTGCTGAAAGTGCTGGTACCATAAATATCAGTGACACGAAGATACTGACCGTCAGCGTTGCGGGGCCAATTGAATTGGCGAGTTTGCCGATGACTTACTTGATTAAGCGCCCACAAACGCGGATTGCCGCTAGGCAAATTTGCCATTTGCTGTTCCTCCTGAAAAATTTTGATGTAGCAGTTCTGTGGCATAAAAAAATCTCTTACGTATTATAACAGGTTTTTTAAAATGCATGAGCATATTGCACAATGAGTTTTTCGGATGCGATGACCAATTGGGCAAACAGTCTAATAGTTATGTTTTTAACAGAAAGCGATTAACGGTAAGTTGCTAGGTTGAGATTCCGCTTTTTTACAGCCAATAGAGGTTTAGAGAGCTTTTTACTGTGCCTGATTGTTGCAACTTCACCCTAATGAATCGGGACTACCCGCTTATCTGTTTTAATGTTTTCCAGTGAAATAATAAATCATTTCTATATTAATTTATTATTAACGCAAGGTATAGGCAAAATCCTTGTAGGACTGTATCATACTCTCAACTAGCGGCAATTTTAATTCAGGAGGAAAATAATGACCTATAATCCGCAAGAAGATATTCATAAACTGGTACAAGCCCAATTCGGACCGGTTGCCTCCGCTTATACCATAAGTGTAGGGCATGCTAACCCTGATGCGCTTGAGATAGTGGTTAAATTGGCACAACCGCTTGCCACCGACTATGCGCTAGATATTGCCACCGGGGCGGGACATACCGCCATGGCGATTGCGCCACATGTGGCTGAAGTAATCGCCTACGACCTCACATCACAGATGCTAGAAGAAACCGCTCGAAACGCTGCCGAGCGCAATCTGACAAATCTTGTCACAAAACAAGGCACGGCTGAATCTTTGCCATTCCCGGACAATACTTTCGATATTGTGACGGTGCGAGTTGCGCCCCATCATTTTGCCAACATCAAAAGCGCCGCGCTTGAGATGGGGCGCGTGGTAAAACCGGGTGGGCGGGTGGTAGTGGTGGATACTACCGTACCAGAAGATGAAACGCTCGACCGAGAAATAAATTACATCGAAAAGCTTCGAGACCCTTCGCATGTAAGAAACTACCGTTCCAGTGAGTGGGTTGCGATGCTGGAAGAAGCAGGTTTTAAAATCTTTTACAATGAGGTGGATTATTACACCGAGCAAGGTCAGATGAATTTTGCCAACTGGACGGGACGCATGCGTACTCCACCCGCAGCAGTAGCAGAGCTATCAGCCCTGTTTCGCAACGCTTCCCCCGAACTGATACAAGCGTTGGAGATTAATCTAGTTGGTGATGAGATATTCTTTAGCTTGCCAAAGATTACGCTTGGCGGGATAAAATAGTTCATAGCATTATCAGCCAATAAAAAAAGCGCGGGGCAGAGTAGGAAACTCACTATAACCCGCGCTATATTATTTTATTTTTCAGGCAAGGGGTTTAAGCCCACTTGCCTAGCGTTCCAATCAATTAGCGCATATCCTCCGCCACATTCGATACGGTGTTAGCGATACTGCGGGCATCCGCACGAGGCAGATAGATATAATGCCCACCAAGGCGACGCGCCAGATTAGCGGCATCCCCTTTGCTCAAGAAGCTAGTTTGAGTATCCAGCACTACACTGTTCAAGCCATTGCTTGCCAGCACCCCTGCCAATTGCTCTACTTCTTGAGTAGCGCGGGATTTGCGCTCTTCTTTGCCCAACCCAACGGTATCTTCAGTTTCTTCCAGCAGCACATTGCCGCGCCCATCGGTAATCAATACCACCATCGTTTTATTGATGCCCTGACGTTTTGCGCTCTCGCTCATGTTATAGGCGGAGAGCAGCGCAGAGGCGAGCGGAGTTCCACCGCCCACCGGAAGCACATCAAGCGAACGCTTGGCGAGTTCCACGCTCTGGCTTGGCGGTAGCAACACATCTGCCTGCCTACCTCTGAAAGAAATCAAAGCCACTTTATCGCGGTGAACATAGGCTTGCTGCAATAATTTGGTGACTGCGCCTTTTGCCTCGCGCATACGATTAAGCGCCATTGAACCGCTCGCATCCACTACGAACACAAACAGCACGCCCGCTTTGTCCTTGTAGCGTTTGATACGCAGGTCATCGGGTTTGATACGAACCCGGTTATCATTAGCGGACTTGCCTTTTTTCTCTTTAAGGTCGCTATCTCGCCTTAAAGTTTGGAAAGGCGCTGCTGCCCGAAGCGTTGCGGTAATGGCAAGCCGCCCCTGACCGGGCTTCCCTGCCACACTTTGCACATGCCTGCCGCGTTTCCAGTTATAGGTTTCGCCGCGACTACCGGCTTTACTGCGCTGGTTTCGCGCTTGCACCATAGACAGAATATCTTCCGGAACTTCCGAATCCATCGCGCTCATCACCAAATCTTGCAATTCCGGTTCTTCCTGCTTTTGTTCGGGCGGTTCGTCTTCGCTATCTTCCTCATTATTTTGTTCTGGTGGGGGCGGCGGCTCAGGCTCGTCCGGCTGTTCAGGCTCTTCCGGTTCGGGTTCGGGCAAGCGAGTAGCGCGGGGCAGCAGAACCAATTGCACAGCCGTTTTCAAATCATCATCATCTACTTCAGTGCGCCCTTCCAAAGCAGCGGAAGCTTTAGCAGCGTAGGCTGCAAAAATGTCGGCGCGATTGCCCATTACTCCCAAACGCAATGACGCTTCGGACAGTGCGCTAAACTGTTCATCGGTCAACTTGACGTTGGGTAGCGCATCACGTCCGGCGCCGATTAACGATTTGAGCAGGTTTGTTTCTTCTTCGTAATCAGCTTCGAGTTGTTCTGGAAAGCGGTCAAAAGTTATGGCTTGCCGCATAATCTGAGCGCGTAAGTCGGTACCGTTGGTCGGTTGCATAGAAATCATCAAACCAACCCGATCGGTTAAACCGGAGCGAACTTCGCCCTCACCGGGGTCAAATGTACCGATAAGAATAAAATTTGTGGGATAATCGGCACTTAAGCCCTCACGCTCTAATGCTAACCTACCGCGACTTAGCGAATCCATCAGATAATTACTTGGACCGGTATCGAGTAGGTTCAATTCGTCACAATACAAAATGCCCCGATTGGCTTCTGCCAACACCCCGCGTTCTGCCACACGCCTACCAGTTTGAAGCGTTGCTTCCAACGCCAACCCACCAAGCAAACGATCTTCGGTTATATTCAAAGGGAGGTCAATAAAGGGGGGGCGCACTTGCACCGTCTGGTAATCTGATTTTTGCTTGCAATCGCTGCACCAATCACTTGGTTTATCAGGGGAGCAATGCGAAGCGCAACCTACATTTGCATGTATGTCCGGTAGCAAATCGTGGAAACTGCGTGCCAGCGTGGTTTTCGCCGTGCCGGGACGCGCCGCAATAATAACACCACCCAAACGTGGTTCTATTGCTAAAATCAGCAAAGCTCTTTTTGCCAGCGTGTGTCCAACCACCGCTGCAAAAGGATATAGGACACTATCTCTGTAACCATTTTTTTGTGTAGAAGTCATCACAATCAACCCTCGCGTGATATAGTAAGAGCGCAAACTTATAGTACCTTGAGATTGAAATTTAGGGTGTAGCTATAGTTACAGTAATGCGTGAAGTTTCTCACCAATTCGATAGACTTAAAATTAGAATTATTCGGGCATCATAACGCTCAGTAACACTTCAACATTGTAGATGCGATGCGTGCGGCGACTCAAAGTGATACGAACCAAATCACCCAATTGCACCAAATCAAACACCCAGCGCGGCGTTTCAAGGGTAATCGGGTAAACCCCATGATTTCCCCGTGAAAGGGTTTCAGGTCTTTGCTCCAACAGTTCGGTTGAGAGGGCGGTAGGGTCTGGAGCAAAGCGGTATTCTGCTTCTGCCACATCACTATGGATTTGCCAATCTGGTTTGCCCAACCACCGCGCAAAGGAATCCGCCTGTACAATATTTACAATGCAGCGTTGCCCAATCGCTTCACGGTATGCCCAACTACGACCTCGCTCCTGCTTCCAGATGGTTTGTAAATCATGCAAAGTTACATAGCAAGCCAGTGTTTCAGGACCCTGCCACAAATCTGCCACTTGCTGGTACAACCTGAACAGACTCATAACCGCGCGAGAAGTGACATATATGATTGGGATTAACAGGGGTATATAGCCCTGAAAAGGGGCGCGAAATTCTTCCCAAACACCTAGCAGCAAACCGTACAGGAAAAAGCTTAGGGAACAAGTAATCAGAAATTCTCCCGAATAACGCAAAATAGCTACCAGAAACGCCCGTCGGTTTGCTGCCCCCATTTTTACTACCTCTAAACTTCGTAAAGCTCCACTACTTCAAAACCCAAACTGCGATAGAGCGCTTCCGCTATATCATTGCCAAGCGTAATTCGCAAAATCGCCGAAGAATAACCCGCCGCTTTGATACGGCGTAAGGATTCCTCCACTACTGCGCGTCCTACTCCCTGTCCCCGATAGTCGGGTAAGCTGAAAACATTGGTCAGGCAAGGTTCGCTTGAATCATCTTTTTCACAAACCACTTGGCATAGACCTACCAATTTATCGCCATCAATAGCTGCCACCGAAAGTTCTGACATGTAATTGCCCCAATCCGGGGCAAGCTCACGCTTGATAAGTTTAATCGCATCTGCTGTCGTGTCCCATTCGTAATCAATAGTACCGTAATAGGCGCTCTGCATTGCCTCTCCGAGAAGTTCAGCATCAATAGGCGCAGTGGCAATAGTGTAATTTCTGATAGAAGTGGGCGCAAACTCAACGCCTTTCAAATTAACTCGCATAAGCTTGCGCCTAACAAAAGTAGTGCCATCCGGTAAATAATGCTCAACCGCGTTGTAAAGAGCGTGTGGTTTACGCCCATCAATAACCATGACCCGCCTTGAACCTTCCAAAGCCTTTAACGCCGCTTCAACTTTGGGAATCATACCGCCGGTTATTACGCCGCTTTCGATTAGATGGCGGCTACTTTTTTTACCAAGCCTTCGGATAGTGCGTTTTTGCTCATCCAGCACACCCGGAACATCGGTCAAAAATACGGTGGCATCTGCCTCAAGCGCAGCAGCAATCGCCGCCGCCGCCGTATCGGCATTCAGGTTAAAAGTTCTAGCCCCGTCCTCAACAGAAAAGCCGAGCGGCGCAATTATAGGCATAAAACCGGAACTTAATGCTAAAACCAGCAAATCAATATTTACCTTTACCACCTCGCCCACGTAACCAATATCACCAAAACGGGTTTCGCGTTTAGCTTCAAGGATATTGCCATCCACCCCGCTCAAACCCAAAGCTAGAACCGGAGTTCCCTCAACAGAGCGGTTAGCGCGATTAAAGCTCTCCACCAAGCCCGTATTTATCTGCCCACGAATCATCATTGTAGCAGCCTGCAAAGCAGATTCATCGGTAACGCGCAAGCCGTTCAAAAAACGGGATTGTTGCCCCATTTTGCGAAGGAGGTCGCTGGTAGCGTTACCTCCACCGTGTACAACCACAACCTGATTACCTTCGCGGGTAAGCTTGATTAAATCATCCAGAGTAGTATCAGGCGAAGCAGTACCGGATTGACCCCCAAGGGTACTGCCGCCGAGTTTAACTACGATAGTTTTATTTATTCTATCCAAACCAGAGCCTCACTTCTAATTGGGTGTTTTCGTTTCAAATCATGCTGCGCTCGTATCCGGCTAAAATTCTACGCCTTTTTGGGCTTTTACATTGGCGTTATAGGGATGCTTTACTTCCACAATCTCAGAAACAAGGTCGGCATAGTCAATCAATTCGGGTGGCGCATACCGTCCTGTAATAACCACATGCAAGTTTTTAGGGCGATTATCCAGCACATCTTTAACTTCGTCCCACGCCAACCAACCATATTTCAGCGGATAGGTCATCTCATCAATCACAATCAAATCATACTCACCAGAAAGGATTTTCTGCTTGCAAATCTCCCAGCCCTCGCGTGCCAGATTTTTATCGTTTTCGATATTATCGGAAAGCCATGTAAAACCATCGCCCAATGGTATCATCTCAATACCTACCTTGCGAGCGGTTTTTTCTTCTCCCCAGTTCGCGGTTTTTGCTTTGATGAATTGGAGCATGCACACCCGCAAGCCCTGTCCCCATGCACGCATCAACAAACCAAAAGCAGCGGTGGTTTTACCCTTGCCGTTCCCGGTATTAACTATCACTAAACCTTTGCGAATAGCGGTTTTAGCCTTTTTCAAACGTGCCTCATGACTGGAGCGCTGACGGGCTAGGCGCTCTTCTTCGGTAAGATTTAGATCGGCTTCAGGGTCTTCCAACTCACCCTCATCGAGTTCTTCGACTTCCTCATCTATATCTTCGGTGGACATTCAGAAGCTTCCTTTCATTAAAATATACGATTTCCCCGATTGTTGGGAACACAAGTAATTGATTTATTGATTATACATATCAGAACCTGTTTTAAAATGAAGTTACAAACAAAAAACTTACCCAATAAACCTCTCAGAATCTGAGTAGCAACTGATTGTGCCACATGTACATAAGGCTTGTCCACTGGAACAAAAGCGTAAATTGCGCCGATAAAATATGCTCGATTTTATTTTTTATGTGCTTACACACCGGTTGCCAATGGCGACACTTACCCGGCGATTTACCAGCGTAACAAAAACCATTCTTGAATTAATGTTAATCAGGAACTATTGTCCCTCTTAGGAGTATGCTAAAATCAAAATAAATATTATGTTGCTCTGCAATAAAACGAGCATAGACGGTTGAAAATAGGATGCTACTAACAAAGATGCCTTGTTGGTAAGACAAAAGGAGAGCTAGAATGAGTCAGAATGACATCACCGGATTGATTGTCACCTATGCCTACGCTTTTTCGCTATTAATAATAGCAACTTTGATTCAAAAATGGCGCGGCTACCCGCCTGAATTTACGCGCAAGATAGTTCATGTGGGAGCAGGTTTAGCAATTTTCATTATTCTAGCGACCTTTGATAATAACCACTGGTATTTCGGTATTATCCCCACCGGCACTTTCGTTTTTTTCAACTACCTGAGTTCCCGATTGCGCCTTATAAAAGCGATGGATTTACAGGGCGATACGCTTGGAACGGTCTATTTCCCTTTTTCCGTAACTCTATTGCTTGCAATTTTCTGGTCGCAAAACCTTGCTTATATAGCGGTAGCCGGAACGATGGCAATGACATGGGGTGATGCGGCGGCTTCTATTCTCGGACGCGCTTTTGGCAAACACCCTTATTTTATTGCAGGACATCGGCGCAGCTTTGAAGGCAGCGGCGCGATGTTCATATTCAGCTTTGTACCAATATTGTTTACATTGCTATTTATGAATACGGGGCTGGATATGTCCCGAACGATTGCTTATGCCTTTTTCCTCGCGCTCATCGCTACCATGCTTGAGGCGGTTTCGCTGGTGGGGCTGGACAACATCTTTGTGCCTATCGGGATAGGTATGGCGCTCTGGGCAATGGTTATCTGGAAAGTAGATGTACCGATGATTTTTGGCGGTCTCATCATCAGCGCCCTGATTGGAGCTTATGCCTACCGCAAACGCGCCCTTTCTTTTAGCGGCGTGTTGGGCGCAATCATTACCGGTACTTTCATTTTCGGCTTTGGCGGTTGGGTATGGGGTCTTACGCTCATCGCCTTTTTCGTATTTGGCTCGGTTCTCTCCAAATACAAGGAAACCCAGAAAAGCGGCGTAGCAGTTGAGAAATTTGAGAAGGGCAGCCGCCGCGACATTGGTCAGGCTTTTGCAAATGGTGGGCTTGGCGCGATAATCGCGGTAATTTATTTCCTCAACCCTACTCAATGGCTTTTTGCGGTATTTATTGGGGTGATGGCAACCGTTAACGGCGATACCTGTGCAACCGAAATCGGGGTCTTGAGCAAACGCGCCCCTCGTATGATTACCAGTGGAAAGGTAGTAGTACCCGGCACAAGCGGAGGCATTACGCTACTCGGCAGTACCGCCGCATTGCTTGGCGGATTAGCAATCGGTGTATCAACTTGGCTATTCTATGGTGTTTATGGACTAGTTGCGAATGGCAATGCTGATTATTTCTTTAAGGTCTGGATAATTATAGCAGGGCTAGTGGGCGGTCTCGCCGGAACGATGTTCGATAGCCTTTTGGGAGCGACAGTGCAGGCGATGTACATAAACCCGCAAACTGGCAAGGAAACAGAGAAAAAGATTGCCAAAAATGGAGTGAAAAACAAGTTTAACCGTGGCTGGCGATATATGGATAACGATATGGTTAACTGTCTAAGCTCTGCTATGGGTGGTTTGGTAGGAATGTTAGTGGTATTGGCATTTATCTAGGCAACAAAAAAGCGGCTAATGGGAGTCGAACCCATGCTTACTGCTTGGAAGGCAGTAGTGCTACCGTAACACCTTAGCCGCAACACAGATATAATAGCATAACCTGTAAGCTCTCGCAAGCAGGGAAAAATGCGTTTTGGACATTGGTAAAGAAAAAGTGTGGTAGCGACTACGGGAACTGGGTATAATCTCTAAACCCGGCGGCGAAAGCGCACAGCCACACTTTTTAATTCCTCGATTTTGAGCAGATAGGCAGCACCCCCGAAAAGCGCACCTGCCGCACCGATAATCGCGCCCGTTATTAGCATGAGCGGGATTTTGGAAAGGTTTGTCATTGGCATTGCCAACAACCAACCCGCCAGCAGCAGAAATGCACCCATCAAGTCGCCCGCCAACGTAATTTTAAGCATGCCAAGCCATAGCCCATTCCCGGTATCCAACGCGCCAAGCTTACGCCTAATCAGGTAAAGCAATATCAAGGCTTCCAGCGTATTGGTAAGAGCGAGGCTAAGGGCAAGCCCACCATGCCCAAGCGAACGTTGCAGCGCGATACTCAACGCCACATTGCTCAGAACGGTTATTACTGCGGCGAAAACCGGAATGATGGTATTGTGCATGGCATAGAAAGTACGGGTGACAATCTCGGTCACGCCGTAACCCACCAGCCCAATGCTGAAAAATATCAGCGGATAGCTAACCATTTGGGTGCTGGTTTTATCGAAATTGCCAAGCTCGAACAGGGAGCGCACAATAGGAGTTGCCAACAAACCCAGCCCAAGCGTAGCAGGTAGGGCGAAAAAGTAGATGCGGCGCAACCCTTCCACCAGTTTAGCCTTCAATCCCGCTATATCGCCTGCTCCGTAGAGACGCGCCATCGCAGGGAAGGTCACTACCGCCACACTCAAGGCAAACAAGCCGTGAGGCAGCATGAAAAGTTGGAAAGCATAATTTAGCGCGGATACCGTTTTAGGTTCGCCCGAAGCAAGATTGGTAATAACGATGAAATTAATTTGCAAGGCGGCTTGCCCGATGAGACGCGGACCAAGCGACCCCAGCACTCGCCTAACCCCTTCTGCTTGCCAATCCAGCCCCGCTTTGAAGCGAAAACCCGCCCGAAACATAGCGGGAATCTGTATTACCAAGTAGAATACCGCCCCGCCAATTACGCCCGCTACCAGACCATACACACCCATGCTCTGTGAAAGAAACAACGCACCCAGAATTATACTTAGGTTATAAAAAAGGGGCGCAAGCGCGGGAACTAGAAACCGCTCCATGCCGTTCAGGACGGACGAAGCAATTGCGCCCATTCCTAGCATAATGGGTTGGAGTAACAATAAGCGGGTTAGGCTGGTGGTCAATTCTTGTTGTGCAGGCGAGAAATTGGGCGCAACTACCCACGAAACGAGATACGGAGCAAAAACAAAGGCAAATATTCCACTGACCAGCAATGCTATGAAAGCGTCGTTTACCACTGCGTTAGCCAGTCGCCATGCTTTATCTTTCTCGCCCTGCCCTAGCATCCCGGCAAACACGGGGATGAGCGCGGAACCCAACGCGCCACCGCTAAGCACTAGAAAAAGCATATCGGGTATTTTGAAAGCGGCAACATAGGCGCTATAATCCTCGCCCGTTCCAAAACGCGCAGCAATTACCACTTCGCGTAGCAAGCCAAGCGCCCGGCTTGCCAGTGTCGCCACCATCACTATCAGGGTATTGGAAAAAATTCGTCTCAACTTGTTATTGTGTTGGCATATATTCTTATTGTGGTTCTACCCCTACGGCAAACCTGAGAGATTATAGCATTTTTGGAACAGGTCGTTACGAATAGTTAAAATAGAACTTCCGGTTATACCACTTCAGGGCATATACTTCAGGGAAGTAGTTATCATCGGGATAATCCCTAACCAATACTTTTGACGCTATATAGATTTTGTGATAAGGTCATCTTCTCAAACTAATTAGTATTACCCTATTTACCCACCGTAATTTACGAATTAAATATACATTACAGGAGAATTAGCAATGTTTGGGTTCTTAAAGAAAAAAGAAAAAGATGATGAAGAATTAGAGTGGGGCGCAGCGCTTAACAAACGTAAGCTGAGCGCAGCCCAAGCTTCCAAAGAAGAAGAAGAGCAGAAACAACTAGATTTGAAAAGTAAAGAGCGACGGGATATGTATTGCCGCCCCGGAGTAGAGCGTATTTTCAATGATGTGGATGGCAGGCATATTGCCCTACGAACAGAAGATAATACCGGGCAAACTCCCAGTGCTTTACACCCTCCGGTAAATATCGCGGCATATTGGGGTACTCGCCAGATTGGCGGAGGCAAAGCCAAACTGATGGACAGTCGCTTGCACCTGTTTCATTATGATACGATGTCGGGTTACGAGGAACGGGGTATAGGGCTTGAAATTTTAAAGGAGGCTGAACTTTTTGCCCGTAATAAGGGTTTGAAGGCAATCAGCGTGCCACTTCCTAAAAACGACAATTCAGAATGGAACGAAAGCTTCTTTACCAAAAACGGCTTTACTAAAAACGGTGAGGAATTTCTTAAGTCTCTTTAGGATAATGTTTATGAAGCTATTGGCTATAACGCGCGACCTTATGTTCATGAGTAAAGTAAAAACCTCGCTCCAACATCTGCCCCCTGAAAATGGCGAAAACTGGAGCGGGGTTTTCGCCCGTAATGATGCGGATTTTCGGGCTTGGATAAGCAAAGACCACTTTGAGCTTGCATTGGTTGATACGCAAGCAAGCCAATTCGATTGGGAAAGTTTGATTAAGGAGGCGTGTCAGGCTGGAATACCAACGCTGGCTTTTGGCTCACATATGCAAGCGGAGTCGCTTTTAAAGGCGCGTCAAGCCGGAGCATATAAGGCGGTAGCCAACAGCGCAATTGTACAGCGTTTCGCCGAATTGATTTCTGCCCGACATAAGCCTTCCACAAATGTAGCTGCAGAGAGCTTTGAAGTTGAAGAATAGTATTAATGCTCTGTAATCATCCTTTATACCAGTGTCACCCTCTCTTTAGGTTAGTAGGCTATCATAAAATCGAAAATGATTTTTTGTTAATTTAGCCGATAAAGGTAACAATGGAACCAAAAAGATTTGCGTTCGTAATGGAGCAAACTCTCGGTAATGCGGTACATGCCTCGAATCTGAAAAATGCTTACCGCAATGAAACCGGAGTAAAAATAGAATGGCTTGATGTAAATTATCCGCCAACATCGCGCTTGGAACAGCTTCCGGTGTTGCGTAACTGGACAATACGCGCAGGGCTAAAAGCTCGTAGAGCTATATCAAGGCTAAATTATAAGCCTGACCTTTTCTTCTTCCATACCGCTACCCTCACTGTTTTCTCAATTGATAAAACAAAAGGGATTCCAACGATTATCTCGCTCGATGCCACTCCCAAGAATCTGGACTCTGTTGGGCAAGCCTACAACCACAAGCAGGGCAATCGCCTGAGCGAAGAAATGAAATTGGCAATGCACCGGCGTTCCTATCGCGCCGCCAAAGCGTTGGTCACGTGGTCGCATTGGGTCAAAAAATCGCTGGTGGAAGATTATGGTATCGCGCCAGATAAAATTGAAGTTATCCGACCCGGTACAGACCTTCAACTCTGGCAATTGCGCGACCAAGAATGGCAAGCGCGGCGCGTAAAAAGCAATGCTGACCCTGTACGTATCCTGTTTGTAGGAGGCGATTTCGAGCGCAAAGGCGGCAAACTCTTGTTGCAAACTTACCGTGAGATAATAAAAAGTCGGGGGCTGAAAGCTGAATTGCATTTGGTAACAAAAGCCGAAATCTCGAATGAGCCAAAACTTGGGTTATTCGTGCATCATGGTATTGCCGCAAATAGCCCGGAAATGCAGAAACTTTACAAACAGGCGGATATATTTGCGCTACCCACCGAAGGCGATTGTCTCCCGGTAGTTATAGGCGAGGCGTTGGCTTCTGCCCTACCCGTAATCTCTACCCGCGTTGGTGCGATTGATGAGGCAGTCCTAGAAGGTGAAAACGGATTCTTGATAAAACCGAGGGATGCAGCAGCACTCTCAACAGCTTTGATAAGGTTATTGGAAAACCCAATTTTGCGCCTGCAAATGGGCGAGCGTAGCCTTGCGCTGGCTAAAACCGAGCATAACGCTCTCCAAAATAGCCGCAAATTGTTAGAGTTATGCGAAATCATAGCCGGTTTTGAATCGCTTCTCCCCGTATAATAAAAAAACCACCTCTCTGAAATGGAGAGGTGGTGCCTAAAATTCTTTTTCTAATTTATCCCTATACCTATGGCGGTAAAAAGCATACCATACACATACATAGTGGTGCCGGTGGTGTTATACCAAATTGCTTTACCCTTCGGGTCATTTAGGAATTTACGCTGAAGTGGGAATTGCCCTACCAATAGTACGGCTACAATTCCAGCGTTGACCCACTTTCCACTTAGAACAAGCAGCGTGATAACAGCAACTTGAGAAATGTTCATAATAACAATCGCAATCCAAGCAGCAGCACGTGGACCATGTTGCACCGGAATAGTTTTGATACCCATTTGAGTATCGCCCTTGATGCTTTTGAAATCGTTAATGGTCATAATACCGTGAGCGCCAAGACTATAAAACATTGCGGCAGCCAAACCCAATGAAGTAATAGAAGACCAACCGCCAGCCCCGTTTGCGCCAAAGGTCGTAGAGCCTGCTAACCACGGTAAGCCTTCATAACTTAAGGCTACCAGCGCATTGCCAATCCAACCGTTACGTTTTGCGCGGATAGGGTGAATACTGTAACTGAGAGCTAGGATAAAACCCAAAGCAGTCAGTATCATAACAGGGGTACCCAAATACATTGGAATTGCTACACCGAGAATGGAAAGTACCAGCGTTTCTACCAACACATGCCCGCCGCCTACTTTGCCGGATGGAATCAGCCGTTGTGGCTCGTTTATCGCGTCCACCTCACGATCAAACCAATCGTTTAGCACTTGCGATAAACCACACAAAACCGGACCGGAAAGGAAAATACCCAGAACTAATTTAAAAATATTCTCAGCTTTGCCCCAATCCATGCTAACACCCACACCGCCGCAAAGAAAAGCCCACATTGGCGCAAACCATGTAACCGGCTTCATAATCCCAATGCTATAGCCCAACCTAGTTTTAAAACTGACGGTATTCGGAACCAAATCACCTGTTGTGCTGATTCTAGCTCTATATCCTTGCCGGTTATCGGGATTGAGCGACATTTTTTCCTTCTTTCATTACTTGCGTCCGGTGGATGGTACAATGTGTGGAGTATGTGGTTATGATAATACAACTTAATTGATTCAAGCAGAAACGAAACTGCATAGCAGTAGTTTACACTACCCTTCATATTCCCTCAACCTTGAATACTTTGATGAATTCGAATCTTAACCTTAACTTTCTTGCCTTTTTTTCAAGGTTTGTTTATAATACGCATAAGATTTCGGCTGTTTATCATAAAAAAATAACGAACAACCTAACCTTATGTCGGGCGCCAGCCATAGCTTGTTAGCTTATGATTGTTGTATTTGAGGGTGGGATTTTTTGCTACTATTAACCTACTCTAAGGTCCCACATTTTCCCAAATAATACATGCTATTGCTGTTAAAAAATAATGGGACTCCAGCCAAAAAAGAGTTCTTTATTTAGAGTTGCCCATCACACTTAAGAAATTAGCCGGAAAGGGATAGCTATGGTAGCTGAGGAATTGTCACGTGCTTTAGCCGAGGCAAAGCCTATCTTTCGAAAGAAATGGGCTTCGCTGATTGACCAACGTGGATACGGGTTTGAAGTAGCCAAGTTCGACGCAGATGTCCGTAAAAGGCATATGTCCCTTTGGGAACAGCTAATTCGTGCGCTAAGAACAGCTCGCTATGATGAATACCTTATTATTCTTGAAAAAGAAGGTAGGCTGCAAGCACGCGCTTCCACCCGTATTGAGGCAGTGGTCGGTCAGATGTCCACAATGATGAACATGATGTGGGACATCATCAGTAACACCCACATGGTTGAACAAAACCCCGGATTATTAAAACCCATAACCGAAAGATTCAATACTCTACGTTCTCGCGCTGAAGGCGCAATCCTTAATGGGTTTATTGACGAAAATCGGATTATCCAAGATGAACTGGCTGCGGAAAGCGCCGAGTCGCGCCGCTTGCGTCTCGAACGTAGCAGTTTGCAAGAATTGGTCAAAAGCGTGCATGCCTTCCGTTTGGTACGCTACTCTGAAAGCCAGAAAATTTTCCAGCCGGGAGATAATCGCGCAATCCTTTATTTTGTAATGATGGGACGAGTCCGGTTATATGAAATCCTACCAGACGGTCGGGCTATCACGCTATCAATCTTGAGCTTGAATGACGTTTTTGCACAATCCAGCAACCAGAACAGCTATTTCCATGATGTGTATGCTGAAGCAATGAGCGACTCAATTGTGGCTTGCATTCAAGAAAGTGCCTTGGACACCTTGATGGAACAGTCCCCCACCCTCGCCAGCAGAATAATTTACAGTTTTTCGCAACAGCTTTCCCAAAGCCAAATCCTAATTGAAGGTTTGCTCGGCAGGGATGTAAGTCTGAGGTTGGTAAATATCCTTCTTAAATTAGCTACTGAATTTGGGGTTGAAAACCAAAACTCGGTTGTAATCGAGCTTGGGTTGACCCATCAAGAACTTGCCGATATGATAGGCAGCAACCGCGTTACCGTTACACGCAAATTGCTTGAGCTACAGCGTAAGAAACTTATCAACGTCCAAAATCGTACAATCCAGATTTTGGATAAACGCGCCTTACAGGAACTTGTTGCCTAACAGTAATCCTGAAAGCTGAAATTCTTTTTAAGAAGGGTTATAATTGCCCTTCTTTTTTTATCTGACAAAACTTCACGCGCTAATTTCAGAAATTTTGTAACTACTCGACAAATAAATCACATAAAAAATGCAAGTTTCTGAGCGAAACCATTGCTTAACATGCCACTTTCTTAAATAAAGAGTCAATACAGGTTATTGTCAAGTAAAAAAATGGTGCTATAATTTACATATAGAATTATGTAAAACTATATCGCACAACTTCAGGTTTGCCCGGAAAGCCATGAAAAATAGGCAAGCCGGTACGTTAAATTTAAATACAGTGTGGGGAAAGACACGCATTTTAAAGACCGAAGGAGCATAAGGCACATGCGCCACCGAATCTCAGCGCTATTAATTATGGCGCTTTTATCTGCTTGTTTTCTAGCGCTTTTGGCGGCTCCAGCACAAGCGGCAGATTCAACCTACCGGGTGCAACGGGGTGATACACTAAGCGATATTGCAGTCCGCTTCAATGTAACCGTTAGCGAAATTGCACAGGCAAACGGTATTTCAAACGTAAATAATATCTATGCCGGGCAAGAGCTAAAAATCCCCACACATGGGCAAACCGATAGCGCGACTTCTAGCGCTTCACAAACTACGGGTGATGAAGCCTATATTGTACAAGCGGGTGATAGCCTAACTTCTGTGGCTAACAAGTTCGGAGTCAGCCTTTCGCAACTAGCCAGCGCCAACAACCTGTCTGTGATGAGCTACCTATATATCGGGCAAACAATCCGAATACCGGGAAAAGCCGCTGCGCCCAAACCACAACCTACCTCAGTGCCAACGCCTACTACTCCTGTTCCAACAACCTTACTAACCACTACGGTTGCAACTACCGAAACTCCTGCCAGCACAAAAGCCTCTACAGCGAGTGTCAAACATACTGTAGTAGCGGGGGAGACGCTCTCCTCAATTGCCGCTTATTACCACGTTAATGTATCGGACATTGTACAGGCGAACAACCTCGCAAACCCCAATGTCATTAACGTTGGGCAAGAACTAATTATACCCAGCGCACAGGGAGGTCAGGGAGGTGCGCCAGCACCCACCAAAACCCCTGAAGCGGCAAACAGCGTTAACCCGCTTTCAGATGGTAAATGGATTGATGTAAATCTTAGCCAGCAACGGTTAGTTGCTTATGAAGGTGATAAGGCAGTTTTCAGTTCGCTAGTTAGCACCGGAGTGACGGGACTTGATACACCGGTTGGTACTTTCCAAGTCTATGTGAAATATCAATCACAATTGATGACTGGCGGGGGTGGCTCAAGCTACTACTACCTGCCAAATGTGCCTTACGTGATGTATTTCTACCAAGCATATGCCATTCATGGCACTTACTGGCACAACAATTTCGGTCATCCGATGAGCCATGGATGTGTTAACCTACCTACCCCGGCATCACAGTGGATTTACAATTGGGCGCCAATGGGTACTCAAGTTAATATTCATTACTAATTTTACCTAAAAGGGGGTCTTGAGCAAATGACGTTCCAGGAAATTCTAGCAGAGGCAATTCAGAACGTAGATGGCAGCGTTGCTGTCAGTCTGGTAGGTCTGGATGGAATAGGCGTAGATACGATACTGGCAGAAGGCGTAGAAGGAATTGATGCAGAGGAAGTGGAGGTTGAAATCGCAGGGATGGTTAGCAACATCAACCGCACTCTCGGTATCCTAAAAGCTGGAAAAGCGCGTGAAATTATACTTAGCGCCGATAATTTAAGCTATCTCATTTCGAGCGTAGATGCCGATAACTTGTTGGTATTTGTGCTTACGAGCGGAGGAAATTTAGGACGCGCTCGCCTAGAAGTTCGCCGAGCTACGCAGCGTTTGAACGAGAATTTCTAACAACCTTTGACCACCCTTAGAAATCAAAACCCCCTTCCCGATTCAGAGAAGGGGGTTGATTCATGTTATCTTGGAGGCGCGGTCAGGCTTGAAGTTGGCGTAATTGGAATTACGGTGGGCTGATCGGCATACTCAAACTTGACCTGCCGATAACCCAATTGGAGAATAAGATTACGTAACTGAATTTCGGCGTTCAGCCGCGCCTCTCGAAACAACTTCCCTTCCTTCAAAATCCCGTCTAGTATTTTCTGCTCGCCCGTAGCCTGCATCTTATCCACAATATTCTTGTCCGAGCTAAATCCACTAGCTATCTGCGAATCTTTGCTGACAACCCAACCGCCTTTCTCTTTGGTTAGAACTTCTGGAACAGGCAAGCGTATTGTTACCGTCAGGTTCTCCATATCGGTTCTAATATCGGTATCGAGCAATTTGGTCATATCAATCCCGGCGGTCACAGTCATCACCATCTGATAACTCCATTTTTCGGTAGAAAAAGGCACCCAGCTTTTGCTTTCGCCCTCTACCGTAGTAGAACCTGTTACTTGCGCCGTTATCAGTTTGTACTCACGGGTGATATTCCCTACCAGTATTGGATTGGGCGTATTAACCACGCTCTTGCTGACAAAGGAGTTAGAGTACAGATAGCCAACAATCCCCACAGTAGCGATAACCAACACAACTAGCAGCTTGGCAAAAAAACTGCCTGAGCTTTTACCCATTATTTCTTTCTCCTGTACTTTGACGATGTGCAAGGTTCATTTGATTACGGTTTGGGCGGTGTTATTCGCGATAAAAGTAATAAACATACCGATAATTATAAGAATAGCTATTATAATAAACCCGTAAAGTATGATACGCCCCATCTTCTTATCTCCTCATATGCTACAAAATGAGACCGATTACATCGAATAAAATTTGTGCTAAATATAGATATTACCAAATATTATAACAGAGAAAAGTTAAAAGAATAGCATGAATGTTCTGTGATAAAATCCCCCCTATCCAGTTCGGAAAGGGGGGAAATATTGGAAGGTTTTTACGCAATCGGTTTCCCGGTGACATCGGTGTAGAGCTTTGAAAGTACGGTGTAATCATCGCGGTTATGCCCGGTAGCTTTCAGGATACCGAAAAGTTGCTGCACCAACGCTGTACCCATCATCGGTACGCCCATTTCTTTACCCGCGCCAAGCGCCGCGTTCAAATCCTTGTATAGCAGTTCGGTGGCAAAGCCGGTGGTAAAATCGCCCTTAAGCAAATTATTGGGAATCCATTTGTCCATCAGGTAAGAGGCGCTGGTAGCGTTTAAAAGCACCTCGCGCAACATGTGAGGGTCTGCGCCCGCCTTTACCCCAAAGGCAAAGCCCTCTACCAAAGCCATTGTATTAAGGGAAATGATAATCTGATTTACTAGCTTTACGGTTTCGCCCATACCCTGTGGACCGACTCGCACCGGAGAACCCATCGCGCTCAGTACAGGCTTGCCACGCTCAAAAACAGCCTCATCTGCGCCCGCCATAATCGCCAATGTGCCGGAGGCGGCGCGGAAAGGACCACCGCTAACCGGAGCATCTATAAAATCAATGCCTTTCTCCTTCAAACGCGCCGCGATTTTCTGGCTGGCGACCGGAGAAATTGTACTCATATCAATTACCAGCAAGCCGGATTGCGACCCTTCCACTATCCCATTAGCTCCAAAGCAAGCTTCCTCGACTTCGGGCGCATCTGGAACCATTGTCACAATAACTTCGACTTTACCCGCTAGGTCAGACGCATTCGCGGCTTCTTTCGCCCCCAACGCAAGCAACTCTTCCAAAGGTTTGCGGTTGCGGTGCGCTACTATATAAGTTTCAAATCCCTTAGTTATCAGTTGCTCTGCCATCGGGCGACCCATCGCGCCCAGTCCAATAAACCCCACTTTTTTAATATCAGACATTTTTCTCTCCCCTTTTAATTTTATTCTCCAACTTTATAAGCACGTTCCAGCAATTCGGCAAGATGTAATACTTTGGCTTTCTGACCGTCCTCACGCAAGCCCTAACTGCTTTGAATAGCACAATCGGGATTGCTTGCCACCACAATATCGGCGGTCAATAGAGCCGTCATATTCATATAGTTTTAGGTCGTAGCACACCGCGCTCCCCCACGATTTGCATGAGGTCACGTGCCAACTTCTCCCGATTTGTTTCCTCAACAATTGCCATATAAGCCCTCTTTTGCGCTAACCGCTTAAAACAAACCTGCGATTTTAGCTTTTTCCACTATGTTGCGTGCCACCCTCAACGAAGCGGCATCCACCATTTTTCCGCTCACCGTGATTGCGCCGCGCCCTTCCGTCAACGCCTTCTCGTATTCGTTCATCACCGTTTGCGCCCACTGAATATCTTTTTCGGGTGGTGAAAACACTTTGTTGGTCGCCTCTATCTGGCTAGGATGGATACACCATTTGCCATCAAAACCCATTGAGCGAGCAACCCGGCAAGAGTGCAGATAACCTTCCGGGTCTTTAATCCCGGCGAAGGGTCCATCCATGCAGCGCAATTCGTAAGCACGCGCCGCCGAGACAATTGCATGCATCACATAGTGCCAGCGATGACCGGGATAAAGCTTGTCGTTCTCGTCCAGTTCACCGATGTTATCCATTGGCATCTGCACCGAAGCAGCATAATCGCCCGGACCGTAAATCAGGGTTTCGAGACGCTCGGAAGATTTGGCAATCTCTTTTACATTTACCAAACCCAACGCGGTTTCAATCTGCGCCTCAATCCCGATTCGGTTTGCAAACCCTTTGTAGGCTTCAATCTGGGAAAGCAGCGTTTCCACCACATATACATCTTCTGGGCGATTCACTTTTGGAACCATCACCAAATCGAGCTTATCGCCTGACGCTTCCACCACTTCGATTAAATCGCGGTAGGCAAAATAAGTATCCAGCCCATTGATGCGATACAGGCGAAGCTTTTTGCCCCAATCCAGTTCGCGCAAGGCTTTGACCACATTGACGCGGCTGGCTTCCTTTTCGCTAGGTGCAACCGAATCTTCTAAATCAATACAAACCGCATCGGCAGCACTGGCAACGGCTTTTTCAATTATCCTGAAATTGGCAGCCGGAACTATCAAAATAGAGCGTTCAAGGCGAGCATCTATTCTAGTGTGGGCGCTTACGTTCACAAGCTTCCTCCTGATAAATTTTTAAGCATGCCTATGGGAT
Organism: Candidatus Chlorohelix sp.; assembly: GCF_037138995.1. Taxonomy (NCBI): domain Bacteria; kingdom Bacillati; phylum Chloroflexota; class Chloroflexia; order Candidatus Chloroheliales; family Candidatus Chloroheliaceae; genus Candidatus Chlorohelix; species Candidatus Chlorohelix sp. The sequence continues at coordinate 77,096 of NZ_JBAXHI010000014.1, forward strand.
ACCACTATATTACACCTCACAACTTTGCGTTTCAAATCGTATCGTTATATTTTCAGGGTGCAAAATAATAACTAGATTATATTTTATGATGCGAAATATAACCTAGCCATTTGAGAATTGTTAATTCGCAATTTTCATGGGATGTCCAGCACACGGGCGAGAACGAATTTAAGATAGCGTCCTTCCATAAAATGGACGGGGACGGGATGGTCAAGAGGCTGCCCGGCATCATGCTGCAATAACAAACGTTTTCCGGCAGTCATCGCGGCTTGCGCCAGCATATCGCGGAACATATCGGGACTGACATAAGCGGTACAACTAGCGGTAGCCAGCAATCCGCCGGGCGCAATACATTGCAGCGCGAGGCGGTTCAGCTTCTCGTAACCGCGCAAGGCAGCAAATACATTCTTGCGGTTGTGGGCAAAACTAGGTGGGTCGAGAATCACAATATCAAATTTCTGACCTTCCGCCACATAGCGAGTCAGCAATTCAAAGCAATCTTCGGAAAGGAACTCATGCTCCCATGCGTCAAAGCCATTTAGCTCAAAGTTTTGGCGAGCATCAGCAGAGGCAGCAGCCGCAATATCGCAACTGACCACTTTGGTAGCGCCGCCTCGCGCCGCATATACCGAAAACGCCCCGGTATAGCTAAACAAATTTAGCGCTCTTTTGCCAGAACACCAATCCTGCATAAAACGGCGGTTCTCGCGGTGGTCAAGAAACAACCCTGTTTTTTGACCTTCAAAAAGATTGGCACGGAAACGCAGCCCATGTTCGGTAATTACCAAGTTGCGGGGTGGCATATTCCCCCACACCAACCGAGATTTGACCGGGCTTTCTTCGTCACCTTCACCGCGCCTCCGTTCCAATATTCCCTTGAGCTTGGTAGTCTTGCATAGGGCTTCGATTAGCAGGGGCTTGAGGGTTTCGAGGCTTTCGGCATAGGTCTGTATTACGGCAAATTGCCCGTACAGGTCAACCGTTATACCCGGCAAGCCGTCACCTTCACCGAATAGCCAGCGATAAGCGGTAGTTTGTTGGCGTTCACGAATTGGGGCGCGGTTCTCCCATGCTTCCTGTACTCGCGCTTGTAGCCACTCTGCATCCGGTACTTGTTGCTGAGAAAAGATGCGAACTGCAATCGCGCTAGAATTATCCCACAATCCAAAGGCGGAGAAATTGCCGCAACGTACCTTGACCCATGCCCCGCTTGGTAATTTTACATCCTGAGTAATGGCTTCACGATAGACCCACGGATGCCCTTGAGCTAACTTTTGGCGCAGATTAGCGGGTAGCGTTACCTCAAATAGTCTGCTCATAAAGCTTGCTGCCTAACGCGACTCTCAATATCACGGGCAATCTCGGAAATTTGGGTGAAGCGTACCACATTGGAGGGATAAGGCAAACCAGCGTTACGCCGCCAATCCCGCAAATAGACATGGGAGACTCCACATTTCGCCAGATAATACACAATGCCGCCATCGTCATCAGCATGTTCATTAATTTCAAACTGGCGGAGCAGATGAAGTTTGTACTTGCGAGTGGATTGGTCGGTATAATTGGCAAAAACATCCAGAATATACTTATCCAGTTCATAGCGTTTTAGCCACGCTTGCACGATTTTGCGTGCCAGATAACTGCGCCCGGTAATTATTATCAGGTTACGATGTTTAGACACTTCGGCGATTCCCGCCCGCGCTCCGGGCATGGGTCTGCGCCCAAAATAACGCAATTGTTGGGTTAAATCCTTGAATTTGAGTGAAACCCTACCGGGCAAACCAGAAACGGGCGCATCTAACCGACGCACCACACCGATTTCATCATCGGTTAGCTTGCGACTCAAAGTCCAATCCAGCCCAAGCAGTGGAGTACCTATTACTCCATCAAGGTCAAACGAAAAGAAAGGTTTTGCAGAATCGCCCGCTGGTAACTTGATTTCCCGGAATCCTGCTAAGTTCATGTTTTTATCGGTAATCGTCATCACTTCCAATTGTTAAAGATATGATGGCAGGTTTAAAATCGCCTACCCTTGTTTGATTATCGCTTGAATAATAAATCCAGCATTTTGCCTACTAACTTCTCACTGCGGCGGTTGTAGGGAAACCAGTGTAATTCGCGCTTCATTCCAACTCTGTCGGACAAAATGCCCTGCACCCGGCAAAACATTCGGATGCCATCCTCCGCACCATGCCGATAGCCAAAACCGCTTTGCTTGATTGCACCCATCGGCAATTCGGGGATGGCATAGTTTATTGCCACATCATTTATACAGGTTGAGCCTGCTGCAATCCGGCGAGCCAACGCCATACCACGCACTTTGTTGGAAGTCCAGATGCTGCTGCTGAGTCCATACTCGCTGTCATTGGAAAGTCGCAAAGCCTCTTCCGCATTTTTAACCTTGATAATAGGCAGCACAGGTCCAAAAGTTTCTTCCTGCAGCAGAAGCATATCATCCGTGACATCGGTAATCACAGTAGGCTCATAGAAATAGCCGCCTAAATCTTCGCGCCTCCGCCCGCCCGTCAGTATCTTTGCGCCTCTAGCGCGGGCATCCTCCACCTGTCTTTCCACGATAGCTAACTGGCGTTCAGACATCAAGGGTCCTATATCTATGCTATCCCCGCTGCGTGTCTCCACCCCTACCCGCAATTTTTGCACTTGCTCCACTACTTTTTGCACAAAACTGTCATAGATGGGCGCTTCTACATAAGCCCGTTCCACCGAGATACACATCTGACCGGAATTAAACAAAGCCCCGTTAATAGCGCCATTTACTGCCCGTTCCAAATTCGCATCTTGCAACACTATCATAGGGTCTTTTCCGCCCAATTCCAGCAACACAGGCGTAAGGGTACGAGAAGCACGCTCCATTACCTTTTTGCCGGTAGGCACGCTGCCGGTAAACGAAATTAGGTCGGCTTCATCAATTAACGCGCCTGCGGTGTCTGCCATCCCATTGACGATTTGTAACACATCACGGGGGACTCCGGCTTTGTGGCAGAAATCCATCATCAAGTGGGCGCAGAGTGGCGAAAACTCGCTAGGTTTTATCACTACCGCGTTACCTGCCATCAACGCGGCTATGGCATCACCGAAGGAAAGCAACAGCGGAAAGTTCCATGGGGAAATATTTCCCACTACTCCGTAAGGGTGATACACAATAGCGCCGCCCTTATGCTTCAACAGGTGAAAAGAAACTTTGCGGTCTGCTAGGAATTTTTCGGCTTTGCGCCCATAATAGCCTATCATATCGCAAATATAGAGCAGTTCGATCAAAACTTCGGGCGCGGGCTTACCGGTTTCCAGCACGATAGTTTCTATCATCTGCGCCTTGTTTTCCAGCAAAAGCTTACGAGCAGCATGTAAACGATTTGCGCGTTCTTTGAAACTCAGTGTTGCCCATTCTTTCTGAGCAACACGGGCGCGTTTTACCGCCTGCGCTACATCCACAGGACTATCAATTTCAACCTCAGCAAGTATCTCACGGTTTGCCGGGTTCAAAACCTGAAAAGTGGGGCGGGCTGCCGAGCCGATTTCTTCTCGCACAACTTCGTACAACATAAAACTTACTCCTAATACATTACTGCATTCGCTCCAAATTAAGCATCAGGGAATCAACCATGCCCGTGTGCATCCAGCGCCTCACGCCCCTTTGCCACATCCAATTGGAGTTGAGCGCGGATTTCCTCGATACCAGAAAACTTGCGCTCATCTCTTAATTTGGCGACAAACTGCACTTTCAGATGCTTGTCATACAGGTCATCTGAAAAATCCAACAAGTGGGTTTCGATGCTACGAGAGCCATTATCAAAGGTGGGACGCACCCCAATATTGGTGACACTAGGAAATTCTAGCCGCCTATCTCCTTCCAAGATAGTAGCGATAGTAGCATAAACTCCATTGCCGGGAATGGCAAAATTTGAAGGGATTTCGATATTAGCAGTCGGAAAACCGATAACTCGCCCGCGCTGCGCCCCATGTAAAACTATACCTTGCACGCTGTGGAAACGGTCAAGCAAGCGGGAAGCATAATCAACAGCGCCTTCCAACAAAAGCTTGCGAATACGTGTGCTACTGACTATCTCATTGCCCACCTCTAGCGGGGCGAGGCTATGCACATGGAAGCCACGTTGCGAACCCAATTCGCGCAACTTAACAATATTTCCAGAAGCCTTGTGTCCGAAAACAAAATCTTCTCCAACATGAATTTCGGTTACTTTGGCAGGAGAAGTCAGCCAATCCACAAATTGTTCGGGAGCAAGTCGCATGAAATCTGGAGTAAAAGGCTGGATAATTAGATAATCTGTGCCTAATTCGGCGATAAGCTCGGCTTTATCCTCAAGTGTAGTGAGATAAATCATGGGAAAGTTAGGACGCACTACGGTATCAGGGTGTGGGTTGAAGCTAATGACTGCTGATTTCACGCCTTGTTCGCGTGTCCGCATTACCGCACCCGCGATTAGAGCGCGATGCGCTACATGTACACCGTCAAACGCACCTATTGTTATGATTAATTTTTCATTGCGCTGCTTTAACTGGTACAGGTCGTTCAATAACTCCAAGCCTAAAACCTCCAAATTTAAACCGGATTATAAAATTAGATAAAAACTTTGGAAGGATGCCATTCCTGTCCTTCGCGCTCCAATAACGCCAGAAAGTCACCCTCATCAGTATAGACTCGGCGATGAAGCATAGCGGCGTTGGCTTTTGTATTCACTTTCCATTGTGCAGGTGGCATATCTTCTTCCAGCGGCAAATTCCGCCCTTGCCGGATTTTTTCTGCGGTGTACGGGTCAACTATGATTGCCGGAAAAGTGCCTATAGCGTGGTCGGCATGCATAAGTACCTCTTCAAGGCTGCCTTCTTTAGCTCGTGCTGCCAACTCTGAGAGGGTAATGGCATCCTTAATATGAAACCCACCGCTCTGGACTCTTACCAAATGTTGCATATACGCGCCACAGCCCAGTTCTTTACCTATATCATACACCAACGAGCGTATATAGGTTCCCTTACCGCATTCTACCCACAACCGCAGCCAAGGTGATTCCCACAGGGTGATTCTGGATTCATAAATTTCTACTGGGCGAGGAACGAGTTCAATATCTGCGCCTTTACCTGCTCTTGCCGCTTTGTATAACGGCTGACCTGCCACCTTGATAGCAGAGTACAGTGGCGGAACCTGCATAATAGCTCCCCGAAATTTCGACAACACCCGTTCAAGTTCTGCAAGGCTGTAATCGGACACTTCGCCTATAGCCTGAATTATACCTTCACGATCGTAGGTATCGGTTTCAATTCCAAGAACTAAATCGGCACAATATATTTTGCGGGAATCGCTTAGGTATTCCACCACACGGGTAGCATGCCCAACACAAACAGGTAAAACGCCCTCGGCTGCCGGGTCAAGAGTACCGGCGTGTCCCACTCTTTTTTCATGCAGTATTCGGCGCACCCCCGCCACCACATCATGGCTGGTCATGCCGACTTCTTTATAGATATTTAGGATGCCGCTAATCATTGCAGCCCCATTTGTCTGATTCCTTCTTTTATGTTATTCACGGGCGTAATTTTAGCACAAATTGGGGGAAAGCGTGGCGCAAAGCAAAGGGGTGGGTAATTAAAACCAACGCAAAATTTTAAGAGTGACGTGCCAGCTTTAGATAAATCTGAGAATCGTGTAATTGCACCGGATAGGTATCAAGCTGGTAGTCAAGAAAGCTCACCTGATTCATCCCTATCAACGTACCGCTATGTACATCAAAGGGCCAGTAATGAAGCGGACATTCAATGGTATAACCTTCAAGACAGCCATATTCAAAATGACCCCCGGCGTGGGGGCAAATACTGGAAATCGCAAATATTTCGCCTTCAATATTCAAAAGCAACACATTGCCGATAGAAAGCGGTACTACTTTACGAGTACCGGGAGGCAATTCCGCTAATGAACATACTTTGACGAGTTCAGAGGAAGGGTGAGATTCTTCAGCAAAATCTTCGGGATTTTCCATAATCTGTATAAATAACTCAGGTTTCTATCACAAAATAGTAGAGAGCGCAAAAAGCTCATCAATCAAACCTGAAACCGAAAAATTATAGGCAACCAGACCGGAAGGAATATAATGCAACCCGCATTGGTTAAACCAACGAATCAGGCTCATTTTCTTTTCAATCTGTGCGCTCACCAACGCTTGTTCTAAATCGTCCACTCTATAGGGAGTGCCACTAATTGCGCGGTAAGCTTGAAGGTAAGCCTGTGTTACCTTCGGCATCATCTCATTACCAAAGGCATTAACCGCAAAATTGGTAATATCTATCAAATCTAGCAAACCTGCCCCAAAAAAGGCAGTTGACCAATCCAATATTACAACTCGGCTATCCTGTGCGCTAAGTATAATATTGTCGGCATCAAATTCACCATGTACCAGCGTTTGGGGCAATTGTACCAAAGTATCTACAACTCTGGAATAGCCACTAACCACTATATCAAGCTTGGCAAGATGGCGAGAAGTCACTGCCGGGTAGTTACCTTGTTTCACCAGCAATTCGGTGGTGCTGAGCGCAGCAACCGCACTCTGACGATATTTATCCGCGTCATAATAGGGCAAATCTACTTTAGAAGGTAATTTACCGCGTGCAACATGTAACTCAAAAGAGGCATGCAAATCAGCAAGAGTGGAAATAGCCCGGTAAAGATTTGCAACAGTTTGCTCCTTATTCAAAGTGCGGTCGCCTAAATCTTCCAGAAAAAGCCAGATTTCGTTACCCACTTCAAAGGAACCGTAAAACAGAGGAGTCCAGCGGTTGCTCTGAGCAAATAGATACCGATATGTTAATAATTCAGTATCGAGTGGAGGTAAAATAGCTTTGAAAATCAAGTTGGGCAATTCCGGGTTGCGAAACTCAAGACGCTCAACCCGCGAGAGAGACCCTTGGTGGAGAAGGGTGCGACTCTTGAGTAGGGTATCTATACCCTGTGCGCCCGATTCTTCACTTTGAACAGTGAAAAGAATGGCTACCGTTTCACGAACTTTGGAGTCACTGGGTCTATTCATAGGTACATGTCACCACAGTGGAAAAAAACTACTGTTAATCCCAATTATTTTAGACAATGCCGCGAATAAAAGCAACTTCAAATGCGTGGGTAGGGCAACACCCAGAAGTAAATACAAAAGGTAAATGCCAAGCCACCCGCAATCACAAATATGTGAAAGATTTCGTGGAAACCAAAATAGCGGGGAAATGGATTAGGACGGCGTAGGGCATAAACCAACGCGCCAACCGTATATAACGCGCCGCCAAGAAATAAGAAAGCAACCGCATACCAAGGCAATACCGAGATTAGCGCGGGAAAAGTTAGCAGCGAAACCCAACCCATACTCAGATAAAATCCGGTGCGTACTTTTCTTGAAATGCGATTTCCGAGAATTGAGATGACTATACCTGCCAACGCCATCAACCAGATTGAACTCAAGGTGAGAATGCGAACCCAACCGGAAAGCACGTTAAAACAGATAGGGGTATAGGTACCGGCAATTAGCACAAAAATATTGGCATGATCAAAAGTACGCCAAATCTTTTTCCATATACCTTGCCAATCAAAAATATGGTAAATAGCGCTAACGGAATATAGTATAAAAGTGCTGACCCCGAAAACCAGAACACTGAACAAGCGTGGCAAATCTTCCTTAGATTCCCAGCATAGAAAAACAATTACCCCAATCCAGGCAATCGCTGCAAAAGCATGAAACCACCCTCTGAGAAGTGGCTTTAGAAGATTTTCAGCGCGTTCTTGCAAAACCGCACCTCCACTATTTATTAGAACTTATCAGGGAAAAGTTCTCGCAACCGGGGATTATGCTTATCGCGCTCGCTGATTATCGGCGTTTTGGTGAGCCATGGTATGTCGAGGTCTAGGTCGTCCCACGCTATTGCAAAGGTATCACTGCCATCATAAAGTTTGGAAACCATATACATATAATCCGTTTCGGTGATGGCATATGCGGAATTAGCAAACCCTTCCGGGATGTAAAGCGCCAAGCGATTTTCATCGCTCAATTCAAAAATCTCGTATTTACCAAAAGTAGGCGAGTCCGGGCGAATATCCACAATGACGCTCATAACACGCCCACGCGCTATCCAAGTAATTTTATCCCAATGCTCAGCATGCAATCCACGCAAAACATTCTGTATAGAATGTGAATGGTTTATCTGGAGAGTCTGGAAAGTTTTACCGCTAAGATGGCTAAGCTCAGCAAGGTCAGCAATTTCCACAAATGGGTTTTTTTCACCTTCCGAAGGTTGCTCTGGACGTTGTATCTTGAGCAACCCGGGGAGTGTTGTTGTGAAAATTCGCGTTGTCACAGTTCTAAAGCACATCCTTAGTTAGAGTAGTAAGGAACTCAGGGTTATTGTGTGTTTTAGCCATACGCTGCAATAGCAGTTCGATACCTTCAGTGCCACCCAAAGCCGACACCATCCGGCGCATTGTCCAGACCTGCTTGAGCGATTGCTCGTCAAGCAACAATTCTTCGCGGCGGGTGCTGCTGCGTTGTATGTCAATAGACGGATAGATACGGCGTTCTGCCAGTTTGCGGTCAAGGTGCAATTCCATATTGCCAGTTCCCTTAAACTCTTCGTAAATCACATCGTCCATACGAGAGCCAGTATCTACCAAACAAGTAGCAATAATAGTCAAACTACCGCCTTCTTCGATATTACGGGCTGCGCCGAAAAACCGCTTCGGTGGATAGAGCGCTACTGGGTCAATACCGCCGGTAAGGGTACGACCACTAGGAGGCATCGCTACGTTATAAGCACGAGCAAGACGGGTGATACTATCCAGCAGGATGACTACATCCCTGCCACCTTCTACCAAACGCTTGGCACGTTCCAAAGCCATTTCCGCCACTTTAGTGTGGTTATCAATTTCTTCGTCAAAGGTGCTGCTGATAACCTCACCGTTTACACTCCGCTTCATATCGGTAACTTCTTCTGGGCGCTCACCAATGAGTAATACCATCAGGTGAATGTCAGAGTAGTTGGCGGTAATGCCGTTGGCTATTGATTTTAGCAGCATCGTTTTACCAGCTTTGGGCGGTGATACAATCATACCGCGCTGCCCCCGACCGATAGGCGCTACCAAATTCAAAAGACGGGTGGAAAGGATATTAGGCGCAGTTTCAAGGTCAATAAGCTGGCGCGGAAATATCGGGGTTAGGCTGTCAAAGTTCGGGCGGCGACGCGCCACCTCTGGATCCAGCCCGTTGACTACTTCCACCCGTAAAAGGCTAAAATATTTCTCATTATCCTTTGGCGGGCGTACCTGACCGGATACACGATCACCGGTTCTCAACCCGAAACGCCGTATTTGGGATTGGCTTACATAAATATCGTCAGGACCGGGCAAATAACGATCTTGGCGCAAAAAGCCAAAGCCATCTTCCATTGTTTCAAGGATACCGGCAGCAAAAATGTTGCCTTGTTGTTCAGCCTGAGCCTGAATAAGTTTCAATATCAGGTCTTGCTTCTTCATCGCGCTGAACCCGCTCATACCAAGCTCACGCGCCATATCACGAAGGTCTTCAACTGTTTTGGTTTCTAACTCTGCGAGGTTCACTAAATTAAACTCCTAGATTATCAAATATCATGATTAGCGGGTGGCACAAATGCACGCTAATTTCAACTCATGCATATCACATCTAACATAATCTATATTGACCCACTCTTAGAAGCAGGTTAACCTGCAACATTGATGTTAACCGGGTACTTGTGTGTTCTGTGGGATAACCCATTATTTCTAGCTTTCGCTATGATTAAGTAGGCTGTTAACGGCGCAGAAGACATCTAAAATGAGCTTATACACTTTTATCAGGCTACTAACCTAGTAAGAGGGAAATTTATTTTCAATATTCGTCGGGTATTGTAAATAAGGAATGAAAATGTGCTATGCAACAAGTTTTTATTGGGTTTCTCTGGGGCTGGCTCTTAATCAACACTAGTTTTTCTGGAATTTGTGAAACCGTGAACAGAAGGTACGATTGAATGAGCCGAGGCAAAATTACGAGAAACACCCGCAACCTTTTTTCATTATAACTAAACCTGACGGATACGTCAAGCGGGTATCGGAAAGGG